>JAZUKF010000205.1:0-7308 GCA_045643165.1 Acutalibacteraceae bacterium
CGATTGGAAAAAGGGGGAATTTGTATATCTGTTTATTGTCTGCTGTATTAAAAGCGGAACGGTCAAGACCGTTCCCTACATAATCTATGCGTCTGTTGTCTGTTATCTGCTGTCTGAAATGCGGAACGGTCTTGACCGTTCCCTACATTATCTATCCGTCTGCTGTCTAAAATGCGGGACGTCGAGGGCGCCGTCCCCTACGGATTTGATAAAAAATGAAACGATTTCAAAAAAATATTTGTCGAAAAAATTGATTTTTCGGAGAATTTAATCCGGGAAACTACCCTTGTCAATAGTAAAAATCATCCGCTGTCCCATTAACGTCCCTTTGCTATGATTATCCGTTGTCAAACAGGAAATTTATCCCTAAAATTAAATGTAGTCGAACAAATGTTCGGCAGAAAATCGAAAGGAGAAGTACGTGTTTAATAAAGAAATTTTTAACGGAGATTATTGCAGGGAGGAGGAAAATCTTGTGAAACGAAAAAACGAGGAAATTATGACGGAGATTGAAAGTCCTTATGATTATCTGGAAAGAAAAAGAAAGGTAGATTTATCAAATCTCGTTTACCGCATAATCGAGGATGAGTTAAGCCCCATGCAGCAGGATGTTATAAAAAGGGTAAAGTTCGGCGGTGAAAATGCAGAAGTTATAGCTCACGAATATTCTGTTGACGTTTCCGCTGTTTACAAAACTCTTTCACGGTCGGTTAAACATATCCGGAATTCATTGAAATATGTGATTTATTATCAACGAAACTGTTTTGAAAAAACCATTTCCTCTCTTGAAATGGAGAAGATTTTAGTTTTGACTTCCTTCAAATATTTCAGCCCTTGCAGTATCGCACATCGTTTGAGAAAACTTGCGGCAGAGAAAAATTTTACTTTGGAGGACATTGTTAATTGCATTGATATTGATTTATGCAAACTTCGTTTGATTTTCAACGGACAGGCTTTACCGGATTGCAGGGAACTTGTAAAACTGTCCGCACTTTTTGAAACCACATCAGACTATATTCTTAAGGGGGATTGTAATTGAATAAAACGCTCTTTGAACTTGGGGAGGAATATTTGAGAGAGGCAGAAGGTCTGGCGGAGAAAATTGCCGTTTATCGGGACAAGCTTAACAAAGCGTACAAGGCAAAAAACTGTGATGATATTTTACATATCCGACGTATGCTCAAACTGTTTTATATTCAGAAAAATGAGCTTCTCGACAGCGGTTATGAAATGAAAAATTATTATGCCCCAAAGGGCGATAAAGGAGAAAAATGGAAAATATTAACTTGACAATGAACGAAAGCGGAGGATTTAATCTTAACAAAATCGACTGCGGACGTGTTGATGAATACAAGGCGAAATGCCTGAACATAACATTGAATTCTCTCTTTCGCAACAGCAGAATTACATACCTTACCATGAGTTTTGAACCTTACGGTATAGGCAGAAAAATAGTATCGGATAACATTTACAAAGATATTTCCTATCAAACGGGAGATATCTTTTATTCTATGGGAGAAATAAACTGTCCTTTACATGATTATATGGTCAGCGCTCCCGGAGTCAGCGTGCAGATCGACGGCTATGAAACAGATTCAAACGGCGATATAGTCTGCATTATTAAATCGGGAATTTTCGAGATGAGTTTCAGCCCTTCACTTATGGGAAAGCCTCTTGCGGTTTCCACTATGGAGCCTGATTTGAAACTGTCGGAGAGAATTGAAACCGCCATTGACGATTATTGCAATGTTATGCAGATTGGTGAAAACCAAATAAAAAACAATTCCGTATCAACGGCGAAAATCAAAAATTCCGCAGTTACTACGGAAAAAATCAGCAACAATTCAGTTACTTCCGATAAACTGTGCAACAATTCCGTTACCGCCGGGAAAATCGCTTCCGGAAGTATTACTGCCGAAAAAATTCAGCCGGGCAGTGTGTCCGGTAACATAATTGCCGATAACGGTGTTACTTCCGATAAACTTGCGGATTATTCCGTGGGAGAAAATAAAATTTCAAATTACAGCATAACTTCGGAAAAAATCGCAAACGGCAATGTTTTAACATCAAAACTTGCAAATTCAGCCGTAACGGAGGAGAAAATAGCCGACGGAGCAGTTCGCACTTCGGCGATATATCAGGGTTCGGTTACAAACGGAAAACTTGCCGAAAAATCCGTTACCGCTTCAAAACTTGCGGATAATGCGGTTACGAGAGTAAAAATCGCTGACGGTTCGGTAAACGGCGAAAAGTTGGCAGACGGATGTATAACGGAAGGGAAAATTGCCGATTTATCCGTAACAAACGGTAAAATTTCAAACAATTCGGTAAGCGGTGAAAAAATACAGTCGGGAGCGGTTTCGACTGCAAAACTTCAAAACGGCTCCGTCACACCTGAAAAACTTGACAGAGCATATCTTACCGCTCATCAGGATATTTCCGGGAAGGCGGATATTGATTCTCTTTCCGAGGTGTCATTCAGCGGAAGTTACAATGATTTAACGGATAAGCCAAATGCTTTGACTGAGGAAAATCTCAACAAATTGAATGATGCTTATTCTCATTCTCTTTCATCTCATGCACCGTCAAATGCCGAAGAAAATCTGATAGAATCTGTTATTTTAAACGGAAGGACAATGACAATCAGCAATAAAACCGTATCGTTAAGTGTCCTTGACGCAATGATTTACGAAGTAATTACCATGGAGGTGACAGAATGAGTTTAACTTTTGAATATGACAGCAGTTTCGCCGGGTATATCTGTACGGGAGATACGGACGAAACGGTTACGGAAATTATTATTCCGGATAAATATAATAACAAACCTGTTGTAGGCGTTGCGGACGGAGCGTTTTCCGGATTGGATATGCTGGAAAAAATCGTGCTGGGTGAAAATGTTACATTTACCGGTATAGATGCACTTAATTCCACCGGTCTCCGGGAAATTCATATAAACAAAAAAGTCGAAAGTATCGCCGGGTGCTTTGACAGTCAGGTTCTGACGGACGTTTATTATTATTCCACTCCGGCAGATTGGGAAAAAATCAACTTTATCGGAGCGGACCTTGACAGTCTGTTTAATGCAAAATTCCACTATAATTTTACTTCCGCAAAGGTTTATCTTTATAAAGATAACGTGGTCTGTTCACCTGTTACGGATTGGAAATGTATTGCAGGCCGTCCCGATACGGAAAGGATTGTTATGAAAAATAACACTCTTCCGAATAATCCCCGTGAAGGAGAAACCGTTATTCTCACGGAAAATGTAAAGACTGAAATCGGTTTGTCGGAAATCACACATTCGTATAACGATGACGGTTATCTGAGTTGCCGTCCGTTGAAGAATGTTAAAATGCCGTTGTTTGATGAGAGCATTACCCTTGACGGAGTTGCGGATAATGAGTGCGGTTATATTATTTTGTCGCCGGGTGAAAACGGATACATCATACTTCTTTACTGCCCCGCATCTGACGATGAGGAGGATGAAGAAGTTTTCAGCGATAAGCCTTACCTTGCATTGTTTTTGATTGAAGGAGATAAGGAAACCGCTTTTGTATATTTTGAGGATGATACTACGGTTTTGGGTAACAAAAAATCACGTGGTTGGTACAGCGTTGACACCGAAACATTTTTTATGACCGAAACTTCTTATAACGAAAATGTTTTTTTAAAGAAAAATTGTTACATTTTCGATAAAGCGGTGTTTGAATCAAACGGCGGAACGGTAACACCTTCGGTAAATGACAATGCAAAAAAATTCTTCGACAGCATTTTTGATTTGACCGCTTCGAAGGGTGTTTATGAATTTAAAAACGGAATTTGGAGAGGCATTGACTGGAATGAAACGATTTGGGACAACAAAGCAAAAATTTATTCTCTCGAACAAAGAATTGCTTCAATGAACAAGGAGAAAACATCAGAATGATTTATGATTTTTTGAAAATAACCGGATTGTATCTTTCAATCTTCATTTACCTTTTGCGAGGTGTGATCTATGGCTGAAAAATGGGAGGTGGAACTTCTTAAACATGCGGGAGAAAACAGGGTGGATTTTACCGCAGTGGATAAGGAGATAAAATCCCTGAAACACAGAATGGATTCCGGTGAGGAGCAAACGAAAACGATCCAGAGCCTTGTTGTTTCCGTAAAAGAACTTGCACTTAATATGAAAAATATGTTTGAAATTCAAACAAAAATGAATGAGAGAATAGAAGAACTTGAAAGTAAACCGTCTAAAAGATGGGAATTGATCATAAGCAATCTGATAAGCGTTCTTGTGGGCGGTTCGGTCAGTTTCTTCCTTGCAAAAATCACTCAGGTATAAGGAGTTAAAAAATGAAAATAATAAATTTTATATTCGATAATTTCAGCGACGTTTTTGTTGTGGTTTGTTTTGCGTTTTCTTTCTGTTTTGCCATTTGGAAAAAGGACATTTCCATATTGGAAAATTCTGCATTCCTTACGGTTACGGAAGCGGAAAAGAAATACGGAAAAGGAACAGGTTGTCTTAAACTTTCATATTGTATAGAGAGGTTGACCGCAGGATTACCGTTTTTTGTCAAAGCGTTTTTATCCTCGGAAAGTGTCAACCGCATAATCGAAAAAGCATTGGAAAAAGCCAAAAAGAAATGGGCTGAAAATCCGTTGCTGATTACAGGTGAAAAGGAGGAGTTGCCGTGGCAGTAAAAACGTATTCTTTGAAAAAGGACGGAGATAAAAAAATAACCGAAAATTTTGCCGTCAGAGAATTTCGCTGTAAAGACGGAACAGATACAATTCTTATAGATGAAAAACTTGTTACACTTCTTCAAAAATTAAGGGATAAATTTTCCGTGATAAATATTTCTTCCGCATATCGCACGGAAAAATATAATAAGCAAATCGGCGGTGTGGCAAATTCCCAGCACCTTTACGGCAAAGCCGCCGACTGTGTTTTCGCTAAAAATGTAAATCTTTCCGATGTGGCCGATTACGCACAAAGGATAGGTTTTACGGGAATAGGTCTTGACGACAAATATCAGAATTTCGTGCATCTTGACACAAGAAATTATAAATCATTTTTCCGCTATAATGCATCCGGTTCAACTTATTCCGTTCAGACTTTTCTGAAAGAAAAAAATTTCACCGAGCCGAAAGTAAATGTTAAATCCGGTGATACGGGTGAAAACGTAAAATGGGTTCAGTCAAAACTTCTCGACAAGGGATACAGCCTGACCGTTGACGGCATTTTCGGGAAAAATACGGAAAAATCCGTTATCGCTTTTCAAAAATCACAGGGTTTGGTTGCCGACGGAATAGTAGGCAGGAATACAAGAAACAAATTGAAATAAAACCTAAAATTTATCATAAATAATATATGAAAAACCGTGCAAATTATAAATGCAGTTTGCTTCTTATTTTCAGACTTTTCCCCCGAAAGGGATGGTTAATATAAGAAAAGCAGTAAGGCATCTGAGCACGGTTTTTCTGATTTTCATTATTTGTATTTTTTCTCTCGTAATATATGCACAATGCACTATTCCCGATGAAATAAATATTGTACAGGGTAAAGAATTTAAAGATGACGGCATTTTCTCTTTTGCTCTTGACAGAAAAACCGAAACCGCAAACGCTACGGAAAACAGAGTAAAAAACAAAGAAGAATATGAACTGAAAGTCAGTTTGTTTAATTCGATTTTGCTGAAAAAATCCGGAGTAACGGTAAACAGAAGAAGTTACGTAACAATCAGCGGCAGGGTGTTCGGAATACGGCTTTATTCGGACGGCGTAGTTGTCGTTTCTCTGCAGGAAATCGAAACGGAAAAAGGTAAGATAAGCCCGGGAAAAATTGCAGGAATAAAAAGCGGCGATGTGATAACATTGATTGATGATAAAAAAGTTTCGTCTAACAGTGATATTTCCGAAATCTGCGAGAAAAGTAACGGAAAAAAGATGAAAATCGTTTATCGTAGAAACGGTAGAAAATTTACGGCATATCTTCAAACTGTGAAGGATAAAAGCGGATCGTATAAAGCAGGACTTTGGGTGCGGGACAGTACGGCAGGAATAGGCACAATGACGTTTTATGACCGTGAAACAGGCGTGTTTGCCTCTCTCGGTCATGCGGTTTGCGATGTGGATACCGAAATCGTTCTTCCCATATCGGGAGGCGAGGCGGTAAGTGCAAAAATACTCGGATGTAATAAAAGCTCCGACGGACAAGCCGGAGAGCTTTGCGGAGTATTCGGTGATGAAATTATCGGTAAACTTTACGTTAACGGAAAAACGGGACTTTACGGCTTTTCGGATGATATGAATAATGACGGAGCCGTAATGCCTGTGGCAATTCCGGATGAAATCAAAACGGGTAAAGCAAAAATTTATTGCAGCATCGACGGAGAAAAACCAAAGTATTACGATGTTGAAATAACCCGTGTAAATCTTCGTGAAAGCGGAGAAAAAAATATGACCGTAAAAATTACCGACAGCGAACTCCTGAAACTGACCGGCGGAATTGTGCAGGGGATGAGCGGAACGCCGCTTATACAAAACGGAATGCTTGTCGGTGCAATAACCCACGTCTTTGTGAACAATCCGCAGGAGGGATATGCAATATTCGCTGAAACTATGATGGCAACTGCAAATAATACGGCACAGACCGAAAAATAATATTTTTTATATTGTTTTTAAGTTGTTGAAAGATTTTTATTTCAGTCTTTCAACAACTTTTTTGTTACCGAAACGGAAACAGACTTTTTCAAGGCGGTGCTTGAAAAGTAAATGATTGAAGCCTATAATGAAATTACTTTATTTGAAAGGAGCCGATAATATGGCAGAGTTCGGAGTAAAACTCAGAATGGCAAGAGAAGAAAAAGGTATCACTCAACAGACATTAGCGGAAAAAGTTTATGTTACAAGACAGACTATTTCAAGATATGAAACGGGCGAGAGATGTCCCGATATAGTAACATTGAAAAAAATATCTTCTGTTCTTGAAGTTTCCGCAGATTATTTATTAGGTGATGAAGAAGTTGTTAAGGTCGTTGAAATGAACCCGATTGTAGATAAGCCGTTGTTTAATAATATAACAATAGTTTTATATACGCTCATTACTTTTGCAAAAGTTGTTTTTATTATAAATCAATCACCGTTGTCATCAATCGTAACCGAAGCAAAAAGTAACGGCGGAGTATATCTTTATTCGTTGTTCGTTTCGCAGATATTCTCAGTTTGTTTATTCATTTACGGATTGTTTTGCGTATTACGTGACAGAATGAATCCGAAAAAAGCAGGAATAATCATGGCGTTGTTTTTGATTTCAGAGGGTTC
>JAZUKF010000206.1:0-1820 GCA_045643165.1 Acutalibacteraceae bacterium
TGCCCACACATGCTTGTAACCCATATTCATTGCGGCATTTATCGTAACCTCCAACTCTTTGGGATGATGTGCATAATCGTCGGCAACGGTAATGCCGTTATATTTACCGATAATTTCAAATCTTCTGCCTGCACCACGGAAGGACTGAATGGCGAAAATACATTCATCCACCGTAATTCCGTTATACATAGCCGTTGCGATTACCGCCAAAGCGTTAAGCACGTTGTGTTTTCCGGGGATTGAAAGTTTGATATGACCGATTTTCTCACCTTTTCTGCAAATGTCGAAAGAATAAAAAGCATTTTCGTTTACAATATTTTCGGCATAAAAATCGTTCCCGCTGTCAAATCCGAATGTGATAAATTCTTTATCTTTTATATCCGAAACAGCCTTTAATGTGTTTTCGTCATCACCGTTATAAATAACCGCCTTTGAGGCATTTGAAGCGAACTTTTTAAATGAACCGATAAGATTATCCATAGTTTTAAAGTAGTCAAGATGATCCTCGTCAATGTTGAGAATTACGGATGTATCGGGATAAAGGTCAAGGAAAGTATCAACAAATTCACATGCTTCGCAAACCATATTTTCGCTTTTTCCCACAAGACCGTAACTGTCGATAAGGGGAAGTTTACCGCCGATAACTGCCGTAGGATCCTTTTTTGCACTTATCATTACCTGCGTCAGCATGGATGTAACGGTTGTTTTACCGTGAGTACCCGCAACGCAGATGCAGTTATCATACATTTTGCTGACGGCACCGAAAAGTTTTGAACGCTCAAAGGTGGGAATACCCGAATTTTTCGCCGCCACAAGTTCCGGATTATCGGGAAGCAGAGCCGCCGTATAAACTATCATTTCCGCACCCTCGATGTTTTCGGCACGCTGTCCCAATGTAACGGGAATACCGAGATTGCGTATTCTGTTCAATATATCGCTTTCGTTGTTATCGGAACCGCTTAAAAGATAACCCTCGTGATGAAGTATCTCCGCCAAGGGGCACATACCGGAACCGCCGATACCGATAAAATGAATTCTTTTGACTTTCTTTAAAAGTTTATCTATGTCCTGCATAGAAAGTTCACCTCGTAAAACTTTAAAGTTTCATAATATAAGATATATTATATTACAATTTATTCTAAAAATAAATAGTTTAGGAGAAATTTTTTTAAATATTTTATCTTTCATTGCTCTCGTATTCACCTTTATCACTTTTTTTACATACAATGAAGCAAGAACTGTATGATTTCAGGTGAAAAAATGCCGAAACTATTAGTAATTTCTGCCGATAAAAGGCAATTTTTTATGACAGAATATTTGAATAAAAACGGGTATGACTGCGTTATACTTTCTCCGGAAAAGGAAGAAATCACAAACGGAAATATGTTTGACGGACTGATTTTACCTTTGCCCGGTTTTAAGGGAGAAAAAATAAACTGTAATTTTGATTTATCTTTATCGGAAATATTACCTTTGATTAAAGAAAAGGGAGTAATTTTCTGCGGTATGGCAGGGGAGAAGGAGAAAGCATTTTTTGAAGAAAACAACATCCGTTTTTTTGATTATTACAGACGTGAAGATTTTCTGTATCGCAACGCATTTTTAACAGCACAGGGTATGATGAAAATGCTTCTTGACGATACGGATAAATGTTTGTCGGAATTGAAAATTCTTGTGGGCGGTTACGGAAAAACAGGTGAAGCCGTTGCGGATATTTTAAAGAGAAATTACTGCGACGTAACCGTTGCCGTAAGAAAAATCCGTGATAAAGCACGGCTTAAAAATAATAATATCAAGTCTTTGTTTTTTGATGAAATAAA
>JAZUKF010000207.1:0-3202 GCA_045643165.1 Acutalibacteraceae bacterium
GCTTGCTCCTGCCGTTTAGACAGTAGACAACAGATGATAGATGTATAGATTTTTGCAATTTATCGGCTCCGCTCAATCCCATAAAAATTTAATAAATTTTTAAAGTCGAGCGTAGGGAACGGTCTTGACCGTTCCGCATTAAGACAGCAGACAATAGATTAACAGATATATAGATTTTTACATAGTTTCAGTATAGCCGAAAATTGAAGAAATCGGTATTGTTTCCCGGAACGGTCAAGACCGTTCCCTACAATGTTTGATGATTTTTTAAACGGTGCGTAGGGCAGGCGCTTGCTCCTGCTCTACGGGGTTGAGAGAAGCCGAAAAATTGCAAAAATCTATTTATCTATCATCTAACTGTCTGCTGTCTGAAATGCGGGACGTCGAAGGCGCCGTCCCGTTTTTGCAAACCTTAAACCGATTTTGCAATTCATAATTCATAATTATAATCGCTGTCGGCGGACACCGAAATTATGAATTCTTAATTGTGAATTGTGAATTATTTTTTCGTAATTGCAAGTTTTTTAATATGTTTTTCGAATAATAAAAAATTTTTTTGCAAATATTTTTCATTTTTCGGCAAGTTGAAATTTATTCCTATATAAAAATGACGGTTACGAAAAGATCATTTCTCCTCGAAACCGTCATTTGTTATTTTTTATCTTAAAAACCTTTAAATGAAGGAATTAAAGATATCCGCAAAATCATAACTCTTCATAAGAGTATCAAGAATTGTACTGCTCAATTCAGTATAATCCTTCGGAATTGTGAATACGGATTCATCAACTGTTTTTTCAAGTTTCTTAACCGTAACAACTTCGGGGATCGAAGTGAAAGAGTTGATAACTTCAATGAATTTCAAAGTTTTATCTGTCTTACTGAAATAAAATCTTGTTATCGTTCCGTTGTTGTTATATTCTTCGCAGATATATTTTGCTCCGCCGTATTCAGCGTTATCATCCTTTGAAACAAATACTCCGTCAAGATTACCCACTTCCCGATAAATTTCATCAACGGAAACGGATTCCTTTGTTTCAAAATACTTTTTAAGGCTGGGAACAAGGATATAGCATTTCTCACCGTTATTGATAAATCTGCCGGAAACACCTATTGCACTGAAATCACAGGCAAGTTTCTTACCGGACTTTGAGAATGAGAAAGAAACGGTCAAATCGGTATCGTTAAGATCCTCTTTCTTTTCAAAAGCAAATGTGAATTTATCGCTTTCAAGAATATTCTTAAAACGTGTTTCGGCAAGACGTTCACCGGATTCCGCTTCAAAATAGAAATAATCGGCGGATTTACTGAAATATGTCTTTCCGCTTACCGTCTTGAAGGACTTAACGGTGTAAACGTATCTTACGCCTTCCTTTGCGGTTTCGTCAAGATATTCCGTTATTTTATCACTGTATAATGTTTTCTTTACCCAGTCGGTACCGTCTTCAAGATTTTTTCTGTAAATTCTGTAACCCTGTGTTCCGAGAACTCTGTCATAGGTAACTTTAATTCCGGAAAGAGTGCTTTCAACCTTGAGATTTTCAGGTGCGGAAACATCACTGATCTTCTTCGGATAAACTACGGAAATATCACTGTAATAATTTTTACCGCTTACGGTTTTATACGTCTTTAAAAGATAATAGTATTTAGTACCGATTTTAACATTGGGGTCAACATAATATCCGGCTTTGTTGGATTTGATAGTCTGAATTCTCGTCCATGTACCCTTTGTACCTTTAAGACTGCGGTAAATAACCAATCCGGATGCATCGCTGAAAGCATTCCACTTCATATAAACGCCTGTTCCGTAGTTACCTACAAGTGAGAATGAGGGCTTTGAGGGAATAGTTTTTACCTTATAGTCTCCGCAGCTTTTTGAATAAACCGTTTTTCCGCCGGAAGTATAATACGTCTTAATAGTATAATAGTATTCATTTCCGGGAGAAACCGTTTTATCGGTATAGCTTGTTGAAGCTACATTTGTAACGGTTTTAATTCTTGACCACTTACCGGTTGATGTTGCCGGCTTTCTGTAAAGAGCATAGCCTGTCAGATATTCATTGGTATCGCTCCATTTGAATGTAACGGAAGTAGCGTTTGCCTTAATGCTTTCCATTACAGGTCTTTTCAGGTCTACGGCAGATACGGAAATTCCGAAAACCGAAACCATCATAATTGCCGCAAGCAAAAATGAAATGATTGAGAGTACTTTCTTGTTCATATAAAAATCTCCTTTAATGTATTTTGGTTATATTATATCATGTTTTCAAAAAAATTCAACTAAAAAGAATTAAACTTTTTAAAAATTGTTTGACAAAAAATTAAGAGTGATATATAATTATGGGACTTTATAACAAAGGGATGATAAAATGAGTTTAGGTTCGCTGTTCATTATTGCCGTGGGACTTTCCATGGATGCTTTTGCCGTTGCGATATGCAAAGGTCTGTCCGTTGAAAAAGCAAAGGTTAAACATTTTCTTATCACGGGAGCATATTTCGGCGGTTTTCAGGCCGCCATGCCTTTGATAGGTTATCTTTTAGGCTCACAGTTTTCAAAGTACATAGAAAAATATGACCATTGGGTAGCCTTCATTCTCCTTGCCCTAATCGGTGCGAATATGATAAGGGAATCATTCGGGGATGAAGAAAAACAACACGACTCATTCTCTTTTAAAACAATGCTTCCCCTTGCGTTGGCAACAAGCATTGATGCCCTTGCGGTGGGCGTTTCCTTTGCCTGCCTCGATGTGAAAATCATTCCCGCCGTTTCACTTATCGGTATAACAACATTTATTTTTTCGGCGGCGGGTATAAAAATAGGAAACATTTTCGGCACAAAATATAAATCAAAAGCGGAACTTCTCGGCGGTATTATTCTCATCGTAATGGGACTTAAAATACTGCTGGAAGGTTTGGGGATTATTAAATAAATCACGTTGCGGACGGCAAAAGTGATGATTTTATCTGCAAAAGTGATGTTGACTTTATATAAGGTATCACTTATAATAAAACAAATAATATAAAAGGAGGCGGACAAGATGACAATGGTAAATCTTATGAATTACGAACTTATATACCGAAGTGTCGTTTTGTCTGCGTCGATATAATTACAAAGACAGAATATTTTTTCAGGCACTTCCGTTTTCGGAGGTGTCTTTTTATTTTGTGATATTGAGGTGAATTAAGATGCACATCTGCATTTGTG
>JAZUKF010000208.1:0-20410 GCA_045643165.1 Acutalibacteraceae bacterium
GATACCCGATGATAGACGAATAGATATTTGTAATTTTCGGCTCCGCTCAATCCCGTAGGGCAGGTGCGTGCCCCTGCCGTTCAGACAGCAGATACCGCATGATAGATGAATAGATATTTGTAATTTTCGGCTCCTCTCAACCCCGTAGGGCAGGTGCTTGCTCCTGCCGTTCAGATAGCAGAAAACCGAAAGATAAACGAATAGATATTTGTAATTTCGGTTTTGTTCAGTCCCATAAGGACTTAATAAAATTTTTAAGTCGAGCGTAGGGAACGGTCTTGACCGTTCCCTACAATGTTTGATAAAAATTATAAATCGTGCGTAGGGCAGGTGCTTGCTTCTGCCGAAAAATATAATTTATACCGAAAACAATTTTGTCCGATAAAAAAATAGTCGTTGAATGACATAAATAAACCAATTCATACGACTATAAAAACATTACATTATACTTTTATTTTTTCGGTCTGCACAAAATTTATCAGTTTTTCAGGCTTTGGATGGGTGCGGGAATTCTGCCCCCTCTTGATATAAACTTTGACGGGGATGCGGTATTAAGCATCATAACCGGTCCGCTTCCCAAAAGTCCGCCGAAATTCAATTCATCTCCCACATCTTTTCCGATGGCGGGAATAACCCTTACCGCAGTTGTCTTTGAATTTATCATACCGATTGCGGCTTCATCCGCAATAATTGCGGAAATAACATCCGATGAAGTATCTCCCGGAATAACTATCATATCAAGACCGACGGAGCAAACCGCCGTCATCGCCTCAAGTTTTTCAATCTTCAAACATCCGCTTCTGGCGGCATCTATCATTCCGGCATCCTCGCTGACGGGAATAAACGCTCCCGACAGTCCGCCAACATGGGATGATGCCATAACTCCGCCCTTTTTAACCGCATCATTAAGAAGTGCAAGACAAGCGGTAGTGCCGTGGGCTCCGCATTGTTCAAGTCCCATTTCTTCAAGAATATGTGCCACGGAATCCCCCACCGCAGGAGTTGGTGCAAGGGACAAATCCACTATGCCGAAGGGTACATTAAGTCTTTTAGATGCTTCATTTGCCACAAGCTGTCCCATTCTTGTAATCTTAAACGCAGTCTTTTTAACGGTATCTGCAATTTCGGTAATATTTGCATCCTGCTTTTTCGCCAATGCACTTCTCACAACTCCGGGACCGGAAACGCCCACGTTTATTACGCAATCCGCTTCACCTGCTCCGTGGAATGCACCTGCCATAAAGGGATTATCATCCGGTGCATTGCAGAAAACAACAAGTTTTGCCGCACCGATACAATCTCTGTCCGCAGTGGCTTCCGCAGTTTTTCTCACAATTTTGCCCATGAGTGCCACGGCATCCATATTTATTCCCGCTTTTGTTGAGCCGATATTTATGCTCGAACAGATATGTTCCGTCCTTGACAATGCTTCGGGAATACTCCTCAATAATGCTTCATCACCGGATGCAAAACCTTTCTGAACAAGAGCGGAATATCCGCCGATAAAATTAACGCCCACTTCCCTTGATGCTCTTTCAAGAGCAAGGGCATACTTCACCGGATCACCTCCGGAGGAAGCAAGAATCATGGAAATCGGAGTAACGGAAATCCGCTTATTTATAATCGGAATACCGTATTCCTTTTCAATATCCTCACCTGTTTTCACAAGTTTTGAAGCAAGGCGGGTAATTTTATCATATATTTTAGTGCATGATACATCAATATCACTGCTGCAACAATCAAGAAGAGAAATTCCCATTGTGATGGTACGAATATCAAGATGTTCGTTTTCAATCATTCCGATGGTTTCGAGAATATCACCTGTATTTATCATTTCGGTTTCCTTTCCTTCGCTCAGATACGGTGCATGGAATTAAAAATATCCTCATGCATTGCATGGATAACAAGTCCCATTTCCGAACCTTTTTCCTTTAATTCTTCCGAAAATGCAACAAAATCCGAATTTCCGTCATTGACTTCAACCAGCATTATCATGCAAAACATTTCCTGAAGAATTGTCTGAGAAACCTCAATAATATTTGCGTTGTTTTCCGCACATATCGAAGAAACCTCGGAAAGAATTCCCACTTTATCTTTACCTACTACTGTAACTACTGCACGCATTTTTCTTACCTCACATCGTTTTTGCAATTTTTACATATTTATAATTATATCATACTTTTTCAAAAAATAAAAGTATTTTTTATTTTAACATTATAACGAGCATATCTTGTGTTATAATAGAGTATAAATTCATGCGGAGGTAATAATATGCTTGTAACAAAAGAGGTTCTGATACTACTTGCAATAGTTTTGGCGGTATGTCTGATAGGGTTCAAAAAATATATATGGTTCATTTCAATCGGGTACGGCTTATCCGTTTCCGCTGTGGGAGCGGGAATTCTTATCCTTTTTGCAAACAGGATCGATTTGGCAAACATTCTTTTCTGCATCGTTCTGATCGTTTACGGTTTCCGTCTCGGCGGATATCTTGCTTTCAGGGAACTCAAAAATGCCGCATACAATTCAAAAATGAAAACGGAAATTTCCGACGGAAGTCATATGCCGTTTTTTGCTAAAATCATGTTGTGGATATCGTGTGCTGTTTTATATATCACAATGACTGCTCCCGTAATTTACAGAAATGTCAACGGTATCGGCGGTGATTTATGCCAATGGATAGGAATGATAATATCCGTTTCGGGTATAGCGATTGAATCAATCTCGGATATGCAAAAATCTGCTTCCAAAAAAATAAATCCTCACCGCTTTTGCGATACGGGATTGTTCAAATTTGTAAGATGTCCCAACTATTTAGGCGAACTGATAATCTGGACGGGAGTTTTTGTCAGCGGTTTCACCGCAAAAATGACGCCTCCCCAATGGATAGCATCCGTAATCGGCTATCTCGGAATTATTTACATTATGTTCAGCGGAGCAAGACGTCTTGAAATAAGACACGATAAATCATACGGAAACGATCCCGATTATGTCAAATACAAAAATAATACGCCTATTATGATTCCGTTTGTTCCCCTTTACAGCGTGAAGAAACACAAATGGCTTGTAGGGTAAAACACATCGTAATATAAAATTAAGGGGCTGTCGCATTTAGAAAAGTAAAATTATATAATAATCAAATTAAATAATCACAAAAAGGCGGTTATAAAAGATAAAACTTTCTTTTACAACCGTCTTTTAATAATATATTTTAGTTTGCTTTTCGGTCTGTGCTAAATGCGACAGTCCCTTTTTGTGATTGTTTCCGTACAATATTTATCCGCACAAAAAAGTATAAACCTTTTTTATGAAATCACGTGCTTCATCATAAACGGCATGACCGTAATTTTCATCATAAACAAACAACTCCGCGCCGAGTTTTTCCGCAATGAATTTTGAAGGCTCCGTGCCGAAAAGTTTATCTCCCTCACTTCCGATAACAAGTGCGGGACTTTTTATTTTATCAAGTCTTTCCGCAATATTAAAACCCCTCAACGCTTCAGCCATGATAATAAATCTGTCAAGTTCGTTTTCGGTAATCGCTTCACTTCCGAAGGAAAACACATCTTCAAATTTTTCATAAAATCCTTTTGAAAAAATATCCACGGCAATACGTCTTTGAAGTTCTTTTTTATCTCTCTTTTTTGCAAGATTTATCCATTCTTCAACCTTTGAAAACAAATCATCATCAACCTTGGGAGTAGTTGAAGCAAGGACGGTTTTGTTCACCAGATCCGGTCTTATCAAAGCGATACACATTGCAATCATTCCGCCCTGGGATGCTCCGAAAAAATCGGCATTTTTTATTCCAAGTTCATCCATTGCCCTGACCGTATCTTCCGCCATATTCATAACGGAATATCCCTTTGAAACATTTTCGCATCTGTCAAAAATGTAAACGGTATATTCCTCTGTGAAACTTTTATATGCACCTGCAACGGCACTTGCCGAGTCCGTTACATTTCTTACAGACAGTCCCGGTAAAATAATAAATATCTTTTTACCGTTGCCGAAACGTGCATAATTCATTTCAATTTTATCAACTGTAATTTTATCTTTTTCAACCATTTTCCTCACCTGAAAAAATAATATTTACGCCTAAATATTCCGCCTCTGATCTATCGTGAGTAACACAGATAAGAGTTTTATTTTCCGTATGTTTTTTTACATAATCCATTACAGTTTTTTTCAAAGTTTCATCAAGCCCTTTAAAGGGTTCGTCCATAATAACTATGTCCGCATCAAAACAAATTCCCCGTGCTATTGCAACACGGCGTTTCATTCCTCCGCTTAATTTACTTACCGCCGTATCGGAATAATCCTCAAGCCCCAACTCTTTTATATGGGATAAAATTTTTTCTTTACTGCAATTCTTACCGGTAACAAGCCTGATATTACTTAACACGGAAAAATCCTCACACAGTCTGTCCTCCTGAAATACAAATGACACACTGCCCTCCGCTCCGGTTATCTCACCGCTGTCCGGCGTTTCAAGAGAGGCAAGAATACGAAGCAATGTTGTCTTACCGCATCCGGAAGGTCCCATAATACATGTTGTTTCACCTTTCGGGAACGACAAAGTCAGATTGTCGATTACGGTTTTATCACCGTATTTTTTTGTGATATTTTTCAGTTCAATGTTACTCATAATTTTTCAACTCCCGCAAAGAAGCGTTTCAGAAGGAAACTGAAAATCTTCTCCGTAACGACACTCAAAACTACGATAATTACAGTCCATGCAAGTAAATCGGCATTCTGAAAATAAATTTTCGCCATATATAATTTTTCACCGACAGATCCGTTTACCGTTCCGATAACCTCTGCCGCAATACCTGCTTTCCATGACATTCCCATACCGATATTGCAGGCGGAAATAAGGTAAGGCTTAATGCCGGGTGTGTATATATAAATCAATCTCCCCGACCAGGAAACATTATATATTTTCGCCATTTCAAGCATATTTTTATCCGTACTTTTTATACCCTGCAAAACATTCAGATATATTACCGGAAACGCAATCAGGAAACTGATAAAAACAGTCAACTGTCCGAAGGAAAACCATATCAGAAACAGTATGATAAACGATGCAACAGGTACGGATTTAATGCTGACAACATAAGGATGAAGAAGTGTTTCAATCAAAGGGATTTTACCGGCAGATACGGCAAACAAAATTCCCACGGCAAATGCCAATGCAAATCCGCCGGTAATTCTCAAAAGAGAAAACAAAACCGCAGAGAAAAAACCTTCGTCAAACAATAAGGTACCGAGCCTCTTCGCCACCTGAAACGGTGAAGCGAGAAGCATATCGGTACCTACGATTTTATATACTGTTTCCCATAGGACAAAAGCAATTAAAACCGCAACTGCTTTATCCCTGATTTTCTTATTCATATATCAAATAAAAATCCTTTTCGGGCATTTTTCCTCCGAGAGATTTCGGGTTTTGTTCAAATAAAGTCTGAAAATATCCCTCAAGGGACGTTCTCATTTCCTCCCCTGTTATACAAACGATATTGCAACCGGGAATTGCCTTTTTCGCAATGGGAGATTTCACAATATCATACTTTTCAACAAGCAGTGATGCTTCATCAACATTGTTATTTATAAAATCCGTTGAATTTTTATATTCTTCAATAAATGCTTTGACCGCTTCTGGATTATTCTTTGCAAAATCATTTCTTACAACCAATCCTGCGGTAACGAGTTTACCGTCGGCACCGGACTTTTCCCACTCTTTGTTCAAGTCAATCGCAACACGCAAACCTTCAATCTGATTTAACGCCACCGTAACAAAGGGTTGAGGCAACATGGCGATTGAATTTTCTTGTGCAGACATCTGTGCCACTGCCTCCGTAGGTTCGCTTTTCCATACAATATTAACATCATTATCGGGGTTTAAGCCGTTTTTATCAAGCAAATATCTCAACACATATTCGGGGGTTGAACCTTTTCCCGTAGCATAAACGGTTTTACCTTTAAGGTCTGCAAGAGAATTAACGGTATTACAGCCTTTTTCAACGATATAAACAACACCCAGAGTGTTTATCGCAAGCATTTTGATTTCACCGTTTGAATTTTTATTCAGAACAGCACCGAGATTTGCCGGAATAGCGGCAATATCAAGTTCTCCCTTCAACAGTTTAGGTGTGATCTCGTCCGCAGTTCCCGCCATGGTGAAAACATAATTGTTTTTCGTATTTCCTTTTTCACCTTCATCAAGCAGTTTTACCATACCCATTGTTGTAGGTCCTTTCAAACCTGCCAAACGGACAGTAACTTTTTCTGTTTCCGACGGCTTATTTACTTCTTTTTTTCCGCATCCTGCAAAAGAAACAATCAACAGTAATGCTAAAATTAACGCTGATAATTTTTTCACTTTCCATCACCTTTCTTTATTTGATTTATTATAACACATTATTTGCTTTTTTTCCACCGGTTAATTCGAAAAAAAATTACAAATTGTATTGATAACATAATTCAAATATGGTACAATAGCACTAAATAATAAATAATCAGAGGTTAGACAATATGGAAATAGCAAAAAGCATTGAAAATAACATATTGAAAATTGCCCTTTCAGGCAGACTTGATACCAACACGGCACCGGAACTTGAAACTGTAATTTCAGAAGAAATCGGCGGTAAAGATTTATTGGAGATTGATTTCAAAAAACTTGATTATATTTCTTCAGCCGGTCTTCGTGTGTTATTATCCGCACAAAAAATCATGAACAAACAAGGTAAAATGGTTCTGAAAAATGTCAACGAAACCGTTATGGAGATTTTTGAAATAACAGGATTTTCCGACATATTGAATATTGAATAAAAACCGGGAGGCAGTATGCTGTATTTCAGACTTATTACATCGGCTCTTTTCCCCGTAGTATTTTCTCTTTTATTTTTCATCCTTGAAAAGAAAACGCCGTATAAAAACTGCAGTCTTCTTTTAAAGCAAATTGTTGCAGGTATCGTTTTCGGAATAATCGCCTGTCTTGCGACTCAATTCGGTATCCCCTATGACGGCTATGTTATGAACGTCAGAAGTGCCGCACCGTTGACCGCAGGGCTTCTTTTCGGCGGTCCTGCCGGAATAATCTCCGGTGTTATAGGCGGAATTTACAGATGGATAAGCGTTTATTGGGGTATCGGAGAATATACAAAAGTTGCGTGCAGTCTTGCAACGGTTTTAGCCGGTATAATCGGTACGGTTTGCCGTAAATTTATGTTTGATAATAAAAAGACTTCATGGTTTTACGGCTTTTTCATCAGCATAACAACAGAAGTTATCCACATGCTCCTTGTGTTTGTTACCCACATGGACGATATTCACAAAGCATTTACCGTAGTAAAACATACAACGCTGTATATGGTCATAGCGAATGCGGTTTCCGTAATGCTTTCTCTGCTTATACTTTCTCTTGCAAGTAAAGGGAAAAATGAAAAAAGCAAACTTAACCGTCCCATTTCACGGACTTTTTCGATATATCTTTTCATCAGCGTGCTGATTGCTTATTGTATTACGAGTATTTTCACATACGATTTACAGAATAATATCAGTTCCTTTGAAGTCAACAATCTTTTATCCCTTAATATTAACGATGTTAAACTGGATATTGAGGACACTTCCGATAACCACCTTCTTGAAATATCGAGAAATATAAAAGCGGATATTGAAAATAATTACGTTTCAGACGGGAATTACGGTGAAATAAGCAGAGATGTTTTATCAAATCTTGCATTAAAATATAACGTAACCGAGATAAATATAGTAAACGGTAAAGGCATTATTCACATTAGTTCAAACCAGGATTTTGACGGCTTTGATATGTCCTCCGTCAAGGGCGGTCAGGCGGAAAAATTTCTCTGTCTGCTTGACAATGAAGATGAATATGTTCAGAAATATCAACCTCAGGATTATGACAAAACCGTAATGAGAAAATATGCGGGAATTAAATTGGACGGCTACGGATTTATTCAGGTCGGATATGATAATACTGATTTCAGAAACGATATATCAAAAAATCTTTCTCAAATGGCGAAGAACAGGCATGTGGGAAAAGAGGGATTTATTTTCATCCTTAATTCCTTTACCAACGAGGTTGTAAGTTGTCCCGATAATTCCGTTGATGCCGGTAACATTAAAAAATTCACAAACGAAATTACGAAAAATGAAGAAAATAAAGTAACGGCATTTGAAAGCATTGACGGGGTAAAATACTACTGTATGTTTAACAGCATTGAGGGTTATACCGTTGTGGGATGTATCCCGGTCAGCGAGGCTGATTTTTCAAGAGATGCTTCCGTTTATATCGGAATTTTCATGCAGATCATTGTATTTTCGGCGTTATTTGTTTTAGTATATTTCCTTATTAAAAAAATAATTGTTGACAATATTCATAAAATAAATATATCCCTTGCCAAAATAACGGGAGGAGATCTTAACACCACGGTCAACGTAAGAGGAAGCGAGGAATTTTCAAGTCTTTCCGACGATATCAATTCAACCGTTCAGAAGTTGAAGGACTATATAAAAGAAGCGGAGGAAAGAATTGACAAGGAACTTGAATTTGCGAAAACAATACAGTATTCCGCTTTGCCCTCCGTATTTCCGCCCTATCCCAACAGGGATGAATTTGATATTTACGCCTCTATGTCTACGGCAAAAGAGGTGGGCGGAGATTTTTACGATTTCTATTTGCTCAGTGAAGATAAACTTGCTTTCCTTATAGCGGATGTTTCCGGTAAAGGAATACCTGCCGCAATGTTTATGATGACGGCAAAAACCATGTTAAAAAGTTATGCCGAAAGCGGACTGGGTGTTTCCGAAATTCTCACCCACGCCAATGAAAAACTTTGCGAAAACAATGATGCCGGAATGTTTGTAACTTGCTGGATGGGAGTTCTTGATTTAAACACCGGTGTTGTAAAATTTGCCAATGCCGGACATAATCCACCGCTTATAAAACGTAAGGACGGCAATTTTGAATTTTTGAAATCACGTGCCGGCTTTGTTCTTGCGGGAATGGACAGCATTATTTATAAAGAAAACGAAATAACTCTGAATGAGGGCGACGAAATTTATCTTTACACCGACGGCGTTACGGAAGCAACAGATAAAAACAATGAACTGTTCGATAACGACAGGCTTACGGACGTACTTAACAGGGAAGATTATAAAACTGCAAAAGATGTCTGCTTATCGGTAAAATCCGCAGTTGACGAGTTTGCGGGAGAAGCAGATCAGTTTGATGATATCACAATGCTTTCCCTTAAATTTAACAAAAAATACAACAAGGAGGATAATGTATGAACGAACTGACAATAGATGCAACCGTTGAAAATATTGAAACGGTTACGGAATTTGTTGATAGTGAACTTGAAAAGTATGACTGCCCCATGAAAGCGGAAATACAAATCAATGTTGCAATAGATGAACTTTTCGGAAATATTGCTCACTATGCCTATAACCCCGATAAAGGTCCCGCCACCGTAAGAGTTGAAGTGGAGGAAGATCCGCTTTCTGTTATCATAACCTTCATTGACAGCGGAAAGCCATTTGATCCTCTTGCCCAAAGCGATCCCGACATTTCCGCAAATGCCGAGGAAAGAGAGATCGGCGGTCTGGGTATTTTCATGGTTAAAAAGACAATGGATGATATTTCTTACGAGTATCATGACGGTAAAAACATTTTAACTATAAAGAAAAATATCTGAATTAAATAAAAAGGAGAGTAACTATGTTAGAATTTAACAGAAAAGAAGAAAACGGCTGTTTCATTTTATCCGTTTGCGGAAGAGTTGATTCAACAAACGCAAGCCTGTTTGAAGAAGAAGCAGCCAAATTGGATAATCAGCAAAAACTTATTCTCGATTTGGAAAAATTAGAGTACATTTCTTCCGCAGGACTTCGTGTCATTTTAAGATTGCGTAAAAATCATCCTGATTTGGAAATTAAAAATGCTTCAAGCGAAGTTTACGAGATTTTCGATATGACAGGCTTCTGCGATATGATGAAAATTTCAAGAGCATACAGAACGGTGTCCATCGAAGGTGCCGAAGTGATCGGTCAGGGTGCAAACGGTCAGGTTTACCGCATTGATCCCGACACGGTGGTAAAGGTTTACCTTAACCCCAATTCCCTTGAAGAAATCGAGCATGAAAGAGATGTTGCAAGAAAAGCACTTGTTCTCGGAATACCCACGGCAATTTCTTACGATGTGGTAAAGGTGGGAGATCATTATGCATCAATGTTTGAAATGCTTAATGCAAAATCTTTTTCCAAACTTTTAGCCGCAAATCCGGAAAATGTTGACGAATATGCAAAAATGTATATTGACCTGTTGAAACTTATCCATTCAACCGTTGTTCCCGAAGGTCAGCTTCCGGATGAAAGAAATGTTTTCATTGAACGTACGGAATTTTTAAAGGACCATTTACCGAAAAATGTTTATGAAAAGCTTTTAAAGATGGTAAACGATATTCCCGTTGACAACCACATGATTCACGGCGATTATCACACTAAAAACATAATGCTTCAAAATGACGAAGTTATTTTGATTGATATGGATACATTGGCGATCGGTCATCCTGTTCTGGAATTTGCATCAATGTACTGTGCGTATAAAGGCTTCCCCATTCTTGACAAAAATATCGTAAAAGATTTCCTGGGATTTGATTATGAAATAGGTTGTAAATTCTGGGAAAAGAGCCTTTCTCTTTATTACGGAACAGATGATAAGGAAATTCTGACCATGAGAGAAAATCAGGCAAAAGTTGTGGGATGTATCTATCTTCTCCGCAGAACGATACGCAAAAGCGGTGATGAAAAACTCATTGAAGCATATACAAATGCACTTTGCGAACTTGCGGAAAAACTTGATTCATTAGTATAAAATAAAAAAATACCGCTGTTAATTCGGACATCCGAGTTTGACAGCGGTTTTTACTTACTTTTTTCGTTCAATCTTTTTGCCGTGTCGATTAAAACTTTAAGATCTTCTTCCGGCATATCTTTTGTAAGATCGTATAATTCATGCACAGATTGCGGATTATCGGAATGTTCATCAAAAAATTCTTTCGGCGTGATACCAAGATAATCACATATATACAAAAGTTCCGTAACGGACGGAAATGATTTTCCGGAGGAAATGCTTTGAATATACCCTTTGCTATGTCCCAAATCAAGACTCATTTTATATTCGGAAATCCCCTTTTTTGTTCGCAAAAATGAAATTCTATCCTGAATAAATTTTGCATCCATTAAAAATCACCTCTTTTAATGTATTTTATACTATTTTAAGAGGTAATATTACTATTATAACTACCGATTTAACTTGATTTATACTTATTAAAGTAGTATAATATAAAAAAATTAACTTATAATAATAGTATGGAGCAAAAATTATGAAAGGATATTGTTGCGGTTTCGGACATAGGGAGTATTATAAAGAAGTAAAAAGCGAACTTCAAACAACAATAAAACATTTAATAGATGAGGAAGGAATTTCCGTTTTTCTTACCGGTGGTATGGGCGATTTCGATTCTTTGTTTTCCGCAACTGTTCGGTCATATAAAACCCATTATAAAGACATTAAACTAATTCTTGTAAAACCGTATTTTTCAAATGAATTAAATATCAACAAAGAATTTTATCAAAGTTATTATGATGATATTATTATTCCTCAAGAAATTGCAGGTTGTTATTTTAAATCTGCAATTACAAAAAGAAATAAATGGATGATTGATAAATCCGATTTTGTTATATCGGGAGTTTATCAGGAATACGGCGGTGCTTATGATACAATAAAGTATGCTCAAAAAAACAATAAGCAGATTATAGAACTGTGTACTGCTGACAAATTTTAACAAAATTGCAACAGTCCCTTTTTCATTATTTCGTTTCAGCCATGAACGAACCGTAATATTCTTCAAGAAAATGTTCGGCTGTTTTAACCATTTTAACGTGGCAGTATTTATCTTTAAAACAGAAAACAAAAGTTGCGTTTGCAAAATAACGGTCGATTATCTGAGTTTTTATAACAAATTTATGCTCATCTTTAAATGCGGCGGAAACGGCACATTTATATTTAAAACCGTCTGTTGTAACACTGCCGCCGTGGTCATTTGAATAACCCAGTTCCGGAAATGATCCGAATCTGTTTTCACCTAAACCGAAATGCAATTCTTTATCGCCCTGTTTATTTTTGTAGCGGAATATTCCGTGATTATCGGAGATGAATTCAAAAGAAAATTCAGTGATCCCGGTGCGGTTTTCTTCACAAAAATATTTTTCCAGATTTATTTTATCCTTTAACGGAGATTGAATATCGCCCTCCAGACAGCAAAGAGAATACTTTTTATTAAGTAAATCCTTATATGAAACCTCATCCTCATCAATGGGTTTATCGGAAATTACATTTGCAATCTGATGAATAAACCCGTTTACTATTAACTGCCTTGAAGGTGCATAACCCTGATTGTCGGAGGTTATTGAAA
Source organism: Acutalibacteraceae bacterium (assembly GCA_045643165.1). Taxonomy (GTDB): domain Bacteria; phylum Bacillota; class Clostridia; order Oscillospirales; family Acutalibacteraceae; genus SIG575. The sequence goes on from JAZUKF010000208.1 coordinate 12,498, forward strand.
AAAGCAGATCCTGTTTCGGGAAACATAATGTTAACTGGTCTCCCATACCGACAAAGGCGAAACCGTCATTTTTTGTTCTCCATATATAATAACCGTACCCCTGTTCAAAAGCATCACTAAACCCTGTACTTGAATTGTCGCATATTTTTGAGGTGGCTTTTTTAACAAAATTTTCATTTATCAGTTGCTCGCCGTTCCATGTTCCGTTTTGCATCAGCAGTCTGCCGAAGGAAGCAATATCTCTCACGGTGCAGAGCATTGCGGAATCACCCCACGAATCCTCTGTTCTTGTTTTTAATATGGTTGCAGTTTTAAATGTACCCATTTTATCAAAAAGTTTTTCTTTCAGATAATCAAACAATGATTTACCGGACAGTTTTTCGGCAAGTGCGGATAAAACCTGTGTGCCGGGTGAATCGTATTCCCATACCGCTCCGGCAGGTCTGTTTGAATGAACATCGTTAAGATATAATCTTGTGCGGTCGTTTTCTTCTGCGGTGAACCAGCATGTTTTTCCCGTATCAACGGTCTGCATTGTAAGCATATCACGGATAGTTTGTTTTTTCAGATTTTCCGCCGTTTGAGTATAAATTTTTTCGGGGAAATGTTCGCATATTAAATCATCGAGAGAAAGTTTTCCCTCCTCTTCCAGCAATCCTATTGCTATTCCCACAAAACTTTTTGTTTGAGAATACATCCTGTGGCAAAAATCTTTATTGAAGGGCTCCCAATATTTTTCGCAGAAAATATCGTTCCCTTTCATCATAATAACACCGTGTGTTGCCAATCCGCAATAATCCAGGTAGTCAAGATAATTTTTAACGGCTTTTGAGGAAATTCCCGCCTTTTCGGGGCTTACAGATAACATAGCATAATTCTCCTTTGAAATTATTATAGTATTAATTAAATTTTGAAACAGAACAGAAAATTTTTTAATATTTTTGTTGATTTTTTTAGTTTGATATGATATTATATTGAAAAATAAACCTTTGAAGCAACAGGAATCATTTTTGAAACCGGTTGCGGAGGTAGCTCCGGAGAACTCATTAAGTTGGGTGCCGAAGGTGTAAGGCGTAAGATATTACGCTGAATCTCTCAGGTAGACGGACGGAGTCGGATATCACATTTTCGGAATTTTTTATTTTTATATTTCCGTTATGTTAAAACCGATGCTGCCCGAAAGGCGGCTTTTTTTATTTTCAGGAGGGTGTTATTATGTTGTCAGTTGTTCAAACCGTTAACAGTTATCTGTCGGATTATGTACTGATTGTCCTGTTGCTGGGAATCGGTATATGGTATTCGTTTAAAACACGTTTCGTTCAGGTGCGTTGCTTCGGTGAAGGAATAAGAAAAACCTTCGGCGGATTAACTTTGTCCGGAGAAAAGCAAAAAAGCGGAATGTCATCATTCCAAGCACTTGCAACCGCCATTGCCGCTCAGGTCGGTACCGGTAACATCATCGGTGCAAGCGGTGCAATTCTTACAGGCGGTCCGGGAGCAATTTTCTGGATGTGGATTATAGCCTTTTTCGGAATGGCAACAATATATTCCGAAGCGGTTATTGCCCAGGAAACACGTCAGACATCAGATGACGGCACAATTAAGGGCGGACCTGTTTATTATATCACGTCTGCATTTAAAGGCAGTTTCGGAAAAGGACTTGCAAAATTTTTCGCTGTGGCAATCATTCTTGCACTCGGATTTTTCGGATGTATGGTACAGTCCAATTCCATCGGCTCCACCTGTGAAAATGCATTTAATATCCCCTCATGGATTATCGGAATAATTCTTGTAATAATCTGCGGATTTATTTTTTTAGGCGGTATTCAAAGACTTGCTTCCGTAACGGAAAAAATCGTCCCCGTTATGGCAGGACTGTTTTTATTAGGCGGAATAGTTGTTCTTATTATCCGAATTAAATATATTCCGACAACCTTTGCCATGATCTTCAAATATGCTTTCCGTCCCGATGCGATTATCGGCGGCGGAATAGGTGCGGCAATAAAAATTGCATTAAGTCAAGGTGCAAAACGAGGACTGTTCTCCAATGAAGCAGGTATGGGTTCAACCCCTCATGCCCACGCTTTGGCAAATGTGGAAAAGCCCCATGACCAGGGTGTTGTGGCAATGATAGGCGTGTTTATTGATACATTTGTTGTTCTCACAATGAATGCACTTGTCATTATTTCAACTCTTTACACAAGCGACGGAATTATCAAAAAAGAACTGATACCCGACGGAATTGATAAATCCAACCTTGCACAAACCGCATTCGGAAAGGTTTTCGGAGAGCAGTTCGGTGCCGTATTTGTTGCAATTTGTTTATTCTTCTTTGCATTCTCAACAATTTTAAGCTGGAATCTTTTCGGTAAAATCAATATGACATATCTTTTCGGTAAGAAAAGCAATGTTGCTTATACGGTGATTGCTCTTGTATTTATCTTCCTCGGAACATTGGCATCAAACGACCTTGTATGGGAACTTTCCGATATGTTCAATCAGCTTATGGTAATCCCTAATGTTCTTGCATTATTTGCCCTGACGGGAGTTGTTACAAAAAATATAAACAGGAAAAAATAGTTTTATTCGCTGAACAACGGTGTGGAAAGATATCTGTCCCCTGTATCGGGAAGAAGAACAACGATGTTTTTATCTTTGTTTTCCTCTTTTTTTGCAAGTTCTATTGCGGCAAAGGCTGCGGCTCCCGACGAAATTCCCACAAGTACGCCTTCGCTTCTGCAAATCAACCGTCCTGTTTCAAAAGCATCTTCATCAGAAACGGGAATTATTTCATCAATGATTTCCGTATCAAGTATTTCCGGTATAAATCCCGATCCTATTCCCTGAATATTATGGGAACCTGCAACACCGGTTGAAAGCACTGCGGATGTTTTCGGCTCAACCGCAACGATTTTTATATTTTTATTTTTTGATTTCAGATATTTTCCTATTCCCGTAACCGTTCCGCCCGTACCGGCTCCGGCTACGAAAATATCCACCTTTCCGTCTGTATCTTTATAAATTTCAGGACCTGTCGATTCAAAATGTGCCTGCGGATTGGATGGATTTACAAATTGCCCCGGAATAAAACTATGGGGAATTTCTTTTGCAAGTTCGTCGGCTTTTTCTATCGCACCGGTCATACCCTTTGTACCGTCGGTAAGAACAAGTTCCGCTCCGTATGCTTTCATAACAAGTCTGCGTTCAACGGACATTGTTTCCGGCATGGTTATAATAATCCTGTAACCCCTTGCGGCGGCAACGGAAGCCAGACCTATTCCGGTATTGCCGGAGGTTGGCTCAATAATCACGGAACCGGGTACAAGAAGTCCGCTTTTCTCCGCATCGTCAATCATTTTTTTCGCCACTCTGTCCTTGACGGAACCGGCAGGATTAAGGTATTCAAGTTTGGCAAGAACTTTTGCTTTAAGATTAAATTTCTTTTCTATACCGGATAATTCCAAAATAGGTGTATTACCTATCAAACTGTCAACAGAAGTGAAAATTCGAGACATTATTCTTCCTCGCTTTACTTTATTTTTTATTATTATACTCTTTCATCTTTTTCATGTCAATTTATTATTCAACAGCAAAAAATAAAATAATTGTAAAAAATCACAAAAAAATTATAAAATAATTGGTTTCTTCTATTGAAAAAATCAGAAAAATGTAATATAATTACTATATTATGCAAGAAGTCAAAAAGGAGAGATTTGAAATGAATATTGCTTTAATTGCTCACGATGCAAAAAAAGAATTGATGACACAGTTTTGTATTGCATATTGCGGAATTTTGAGCAAACATAATATATGTGCAACGGGTGTAACCGGAAAACTCGTTTCCGATGCAACCGGACTTGAAGTTGTGCGTTTCTTAAGCGGTACTCAGGGAGGAGATCAGCAGATTGCCGCAAGAATAGGTTGTAATGAAATTGATTTACTGCTTATGTTCAGGGATCCGCTTAATCCCAAACCGTCAGAGCCTAAAGATGACGCATTATTAAGGCTTTGCGATGTTCACAATGTTCCCGTTGCCACAAATATCGCAACTGCCGAAGCACTTATCCACAGCCTTGAACGGGGCGACCTTGACTGGCGTGATATTATCAACCCCAAAAAATGATTTTTCTTTTTTCCTTTTGTAACCTTATGTGTAAAATTTACATATAATGGGATGAACAAAGGAAAGGAGGAAACGAGATGTTTGGATGTAATGGAAATAGCTGGATTATCGTTCTTATTCTCATTTTGTTACTCATCGGGAACAATGATTCTTCATCCTGCTGCGGTGAGAGCAGAAGCTGCGGATGCGGTTGCTGACGAAAGTATTTAAGAAAATAATATCGTAAAATTAAAGGGCTGCCAAATTTAGCGCAGACCGAAAAGCAAACTAAAATATATTATTAAAAGACGGTTGCAAAAGATAATTTTATCTTTTATAACCGTCATTTTTGTGATTTTTAAATATATCATTTTGCTTTTCTAAATGTTTTTTTGCCCGCTCGACGTACCTATGTACGCCTTCGGGACAAAGAAAACATTTTCTGCATCTAAATGCGACAGTCCTTTTTTATGTCAAAAATTATATTAAATATTTTCTTTGTTTTTTCTAAAAATAATTTTGGTGATTATTATGGATAAAACGAAGCAATATTTTATAGTTTTCTTTTTCGGCGGTTTGCTTTACGGCTTAATGGAATTATCTTTCAGAGGCAGAACGCATTGGACAATGGTACTGACCGGCGGTGCCGCTTTTTTAATTATCTACATTATCAATACAGAATATGTTTTTCTTAATTTTTTTCTGCGGTGTGCGTTGGGTTGCGTGGTGATTACGGTGCTGGAATTCGGTGTGGGAATGATAGTAAATGTGATATTCAAATTAGATGTATGGGATTATTCACAAATGAGATTTAATATTTTAGGTCAGATATGTCCCTCCTTTACCGCATTATGGTTTCTGCTGAATATTCCCGCCGTTTTTCTGTGCAGAGAAATCAACCGCAGTTTCCGGCTTCTTCATTGAGAAAATATTCCCATTCTATTTCCATTATTTCGTTAGGATTATAGATAGATTTATAAGAGAAAAGACAAAATCCGCCGTATTGTTTTTCTCTTAATGATGAAAGCTGACGGGAAAGAATATCGCAGTTGTTTTTCCATTCCGTTTTCCCTTTCCCGGCATAATAATCCTCCTCACCGCATTTGTAGGCGGAAAGCCCTGCAATAAGTTTTACGTTTTCGTTTTTGACAATTTCTTTCCACTTATCAGCCGCTTTTATAAAGGGCTGATTTTGATTTTTAAATCCGTAATAAAGCTGCGGAATGATCCAATCTGTGTAGCCGTCGCTTTCACACCATAATTTCACATCGGCAAAAAAGTCATTTTCGTTTTTCTCAATATCTCCGCAGGGACTTATACTTACAACAATGCTTTTATCCACCGCTTTGACCGCACGGTACATTGAAGAAATAAAAATATTTACCTGTTTTTTTCTCCATTCCGATTTGTTAAGCGTACCTCCGTTTTTTATGTATTCATTCCATTCGGTTAAATCAATCTCTTCATCATCCGAAGGATAAAAATAATCATCAATATGTATTCCGTCAACGCTGTAATTGTTGATTATTTCTCTTACACCGTCAAGTATAAGACTTCTCACGTTGGATGAAGCGGGATTAAACCAAATTCCGCTGTCTGAAATATACATATTTGATTTTGAACTGTTATACAATTTCAACGCAGGTGAATTTCTCGGGATTTCCGAAATATCATTTGATGTATTTGATATGCGGTACGGATTTATCCATGCGTGAATTCTGATGTTGTGAGCATGGGCTGATCGGATCATAATTTTCAACGGATCATATCCGGGAATTTTGCCGTCATTTCCCAAAACAAATTTGCTCCACGGAAATATTTTTGACGGATAAATTGCATCCGAACAGGCTCGCACCTGCAAAAAGACGTTGTTAATATTATCCTGTTCCATTTTTTCAAACATTTTTTCGGTCTTATTGATAAACCCCTCTTTACCTAATCCTTTCAAATCGGAAATATCGTAGACACTTACCCAAATTCCTCTTATTTCTTCCTCATTATCGGTCTTGACATTTTCGGGAATATTCGTTTTACAGGAAGAAAAAAGTAACATAAAAACTAAAACCAAAGACAGTATTTTAACAGTTTTTTTCAAATTATTCACCTCAACATAATACTATGAAAAAGGTAATAATTTTATCCGAAAAATATTGACAATTTACTTATTAAATGATACAATATCAGTAATGATTATCGTTTTTGTCGAGGTGACAGTATGGCAGAAACCAAACACAGCGTTCAGCGTGATGCTATTTTGAATGAACTTTGTATGAGAAAAGACCATCCTACCGCTGAAGAACTTTATTTGTCATTAAGAAAAAAATATCCGAAAATCAGTCTGGGAACCGTTTACAGAAATTTATCTTTACTTTCCGAAAAGGGTTTTATTAAGAAAATGAACTGCACGGTGTCCGACAGGTATGACGGAAATGCAAGTCCCCATAATCATCTGTTCTGCACGGAATGTAAATGCGTTTACGATGTGGGGGAAATAAACCCGGATATTATTAAAAATATCAGAAACGGTATTGAGGATGAATATTCCTGCAAGGTGGATAATTTTGATTTCACCTTTACGGGAATATGCGAAAATTGTCTGAATAAGCTCGGAATTAAATCCGAACTGTTAAAATAATTTCATTTACGGAGGTAAAGAAAATGAAAAAATATGTATGTAGTGTGTGCGGATATGTACATGAAGGAGATGAGGCACCTGAAAAATGCCCTCAGTGTAAAGCACCTGCTTCAAAATTCAATGTGCAGGAAGAAGGACTTTCCTGGGCTGCGGAGCACGTTGTAGGCGTTGCAAAGGGCGTTCCGGAAGATATCCTTGAAGATCTCAGAGCAAACTTCAACGGTGAATGTTCAGAGGTTGGTATGTACCTTGCTATGGCAAGAGTTGCCCACAGAGAAGGCTATCCGGAAATCGGACTTTATTGGGAAAAAGCCGCCTATGAAGAAGCGGAACATGCCGCAAAATTTGCAGAACTTCTCGGTGAAGTCGTTACCGACAGCACAAAGAAAAATCTTGAAATGAGAGTTGCCGCCGAAAACGGTGCAACCGCCGGTAAATTTGACCTTGCAAAAAGGGCAAAAGCCGCTGACCTTGATGCTATCCATGATACGGTTCACGAAATGGCAAAGGACGAAGCACGCCACGGCAAGGCATTTGAAGGACTGCTGAAAAGATATTTTTAATAATAACTGTTAACAAAAAGCGAGCCGTTTGCACTTTTCGGTGCATCGACTCGCTTTTATTATCTCTCGGTTACGCTTATTCTTGCAAAGGATATTTTTGAAAGAGTGTCTGTAAATTCCACTGTATTAGCATAAAAAAGTTTCTTTTCTTTTTCCGACCAAAAGAACGAGGCATGATATCCGCATCCCTGATTATCGGAATAATCAAGAGGATTTTTCATTCTTGAAAAACTTTTTCCGTAATTATTGCTGATGAATAAATCATTATCAATACTATTGCCGTATTTTCCGCTTACAATCAATGTTCCCTGTTTACCGCCTGCGGATATCCAAATGCAGTAAGGTGCGGAGCCGATTGTTTTTCCTGTCTTTGAAACAATCTTCTTCCCGATATCGAAACTGTTCCAGTCATCTAAACGCTCAGACGTTTTATAATAAACCGGATAGCCGTCTCCGTTCCCGAATTCATAACATAAAAACCACTTGCCGTTATTCATTTTTGTCAAAACAGGCATTCCCGGTCTGTCATCCGGATCAGCCGAACAAACTACGGTATTTTTACTTTCCCATTTTTTTAAATCCTTACTCCGTTTATACACAATAGTTTGACTGT
>JAZUKF010000209.1:0-2210 GCA_045643165.1 Acutalibacteraceae bacterium
ATCCTTAAACTTTTCCTTTTTCATTTTACTCATCCCTATGCTTTTTCTTGATTTTACCCTTTAATCTTGCAGGATAGAACGAAATATTTCCGAAAAGTCCGGCACATTTTGAAAGAAAATCAAAGAAGAAATTAACTTTAAATCCCTTGAATGTAAACTCAAAAACTACCATTTCATAAAGATTTGTTTTTACCTTTATACGAATGTCAATTTTGTTATCGTAAAACGCAACCAGGAATGTTTTAATCTCCGGAACTTCCATTTCAAACACCTGAAATTCAAATGTTCCGTTTTTATTCCACGCACCGAAAGCGGCGACATGAGTTTCGATTTCACCGAGTTTAACGTTGCTGATACGTCTTTCACCGTCAAGGCTGATATATATTGTGTTTTTACCGTAATTTTTTTCGGTCCAGGAAAATTCCGCATAATTCTCTTTAAAATCAAAACAGAAATTATCCATATATCCCGGTCGGAGATACATAAAATACTGTTCGGAAATACCGAGCATTGTGGCAAAACGCTTTTTTGTCATGGAATAAACTTTTCCGTTTGTACCTGATTCCGTGGCAAGATTTCTCGGAGAGGATTTAATCACATTTGCCGTATTTGATGCAAGAAATTTTTTGAATTCCCCGTTAATATCCTGAGAAATTATCTGAAGATTTTCCTTAAAGGCTTTCGGGAAGAATTCATCAACGGTATTGTACATTTTATGTTGATTTATATCGCCTGACGATGTTATTATACACGCATCATAATCCGGGAAGAAAATAATATACTGACCGTAAAGTCCCTCAAAGCGGACTTGATTGTACTTTCCGCCGCACCATGTGTTATAGCCGAAGCCGAAATCCTTCGCAAAAAGGCTGGGAAGGTCTCTGACATAGGGTACGCACATATCCTCAACCCATTTTCTCGGAATAATCTGAACCCCGTTCCATTCACCTTTCTGCAAAAAGCACTGTGCGATTTTCGCCATATCCTCAATATTGAGATACAAACCCCAACCGCCTGCCTCAAAGCCGTTTTCATCCTTATTCCATTGAGGCGTTTCAATCCCCAGAGGTTCAAACAACTTTGAACGGAGATATTCGCTGACGGTACATCCGGAAACCTTTGCCAACATTCTGCCTAAAACGTATGTATTTTCGCTGACATAAATAAATTTTTCTCCCGGTTTTGCAGTAGGTTTTGTCCTGATAAAATGACCTAACCAATCTCCCTTTGTCTTATCGTCAAGAACGCTCAATTTGATCCCGGCAGTCATATTTAACAGATGACGTACCGTTATACCTTCAACATTCGACAAATCCTTTTCATCAAAACTGTCGCTGAACAGTTCCTTGATCGTCGTATCTAATCTTAAAATGCCGTCTTCGATGGCAAAACCTATGGCGATGGCGGTAATAGGTTTCGACAACGAAAACATTGTACCGTTAAATTCTTTTCCGTAAGGGTATTTTGTACATTCCGCCGCCACTTTTCCGTGACGGAGAATCATTATATTCTTAAAATTGTAACCAATCTTATCTAACTTTTCAAAAAACTCTCTGAGTACAGAGGTGTCAACATCAACCTCTTCCGCACAAGCAGCACGAACTATTTTATCGGTATAAATCAATGACATAAATAGCCTCCTTCAAATAGAATTATTCATTTTAGTATAACATAATATGATATTTATTTCAACAAAATTTGCATATTTAATAAAAAGAATAATAAAACGTAACTGTCACATTAAGATGAAGGAAGTATTTTTCAGGCTGACGAGAGGATAAAAAATTATGCAATCCCGTAGGGCAGGGACCGTTCCCTGCATTATCGAAACTTAAAAAATATACACGATAAAAAAAACAGCGTATGGAACGGATTACCATACGCAAGATTTATAAATTATATACAACTCCGTAGGGCAGGTGCTTGCTCCTGCCGTAATGAAATTATCCGTTTTTCGAAAACATTGTGAAATGGGTATTGTTTTCCGGAACGGTCAAGACCGTTCCCTACATAATCTATCCGTCTGTCATCTGTTATCTGCTGTCTAAAATGCGGAACGGCCAAGACCGTCCCCTACGGAGTTGAGCAAACCCGAAATTACAAATATCTATCCGTCTATCATCTGACTATCCACTGTCTGAACGGCAGGGGCAAGCACCTGCCCTTTGTGCAGATTTTCGTGACGAAAGTTTGAAATATTACGATTTTCG
>JAZUKF010000210.1:0-3897 GCA_045643165.1 Acutalibacteraceae bacterium
ATTCTCTCTATCCATAATAAACTCCTTTTTAATAATTCAACAAAATATAAGCTTTTATTATATTATACTCTGGTTTAATAATTTCTTCAAGTATTTTTTATGTTTTTCATTTGCTCCGTTGTAAGGCTATTAAATCAAAGATATTTTTTATAAAACAAGAAAAAATCCTCTATGGATAATACAAATCCACAGAGGATAATCACAAAATAATAATATTATTCAGACAGTCTGCTGGTTATTAACTTTAGGTATTGTGAAACAAATAGCCAGACCTGTATCAAAATCTGATTTTTTAGCATAAATTCTGCCGTTATTCATTTCAACAATTTCTTTGCAAATCGAAAGTCCCAAACCCGAAACAGCTTTAGTCCTGCTTTCGTCGGTAGTATATAACGGTTCAAAAATTTTATCCAATTTATCCGGGCTTACACCTTCGCCGTTATCCTGAATAATAAATTCAACCGTATTATCACTGTCAACGGCACGAATATTTATCACATAATCAACATTATCAATTCTGTGTTTAATGCTGTTATTGATAACATTTCCGAAAAGACGTGTCATACTTGTTTTATTAACACAAATCATACCGTTTCCGCTATATTCTTCAACAGTAAAATTAACATTTTCTCTTTCAATATCATCTCTGAAATAAGAATCAATGGCATGAAGCAACTGTTTTACGGAAACAATATTCTTTTCACCGCTCAAAGATTTAGTATTATAATCAAGATAATCGTCGAGACCTTCAATCATATTTTTGATTGATATTGACTTATCGTATATTGTGTTGGTATATTTTACTCTTCTTTCTTCGGGAAGATCGTCCTTCTTCAACTGTTCGGCATAACCCATTATCGAAGTCAAGGGCGTTTTAATATCATGAGAGACGGAAGCGATGATACGTGTTTGCTTTTCTTCTTCCTCATTTAAAGCACTTGCCAAATCATTAAAACTTTTTTTAAGTGAAACTATTTCATCGCCCTTGCCTTTTTTACGGTTACTGCCTCTGAAAGAATGAATTGTTCCCGACAATTCATCAAGGGGTTTTATAAGTAATTTATTTATTGTCAATACAACAATAATAATACTTATCACGATAATAAACAACTCAACGAAAAACAGTTTTTGTATAAATCCTTTTGAAAATGAAGGGAATTTATTAAACATTTTTGAGCCCTTCATATCATAAGATGCTTTGATAAAATAAATCTGCTGTCCGTTACTGTTTGTGCTTAAAAATTTCTTTGAGTTGGTAATATAAACGTCATCATCTGATGATAATCTTATTACATCGCTTATTCCGGGATAAACGAAAGCATAATTTCCGTCAAGGTCTTCAATGGAAATAATAAGATTTTTATCAATTTTCGATATATCGATTGATTCGTTGAAATCATCGGAATAAGTAACCGCCGACACAATATCGCTCATTGTGGTTTCCACAACATTTTTCATTTGAACGACCTGATATTGAAATTCCGTTCTGAAAAAGAACATGGAAATCGACAAACTGATAATATTTATTATCAAAATTGCCGAGCAGAGCATTATCATTTTTTTCCTGATACTCATACTTATCCACCGTGAGTAGGAGCAATAAATTTATATCCTACACCCCAAACGGTTTTAATGTAATTACCGTCGGAATCAATTTTATTTCTGAGGTTTTTAATATTAACCGCAACGGTACCGATATCTCCGAAATCAGAACCCCAGACATGGTTAAAAATATCTTCTCTCGAAAGGACTTTACCTGCATTATCCATAATATATTCCAAAAGCTGAAATTCTCTTGTGGAAAGCAAAACTCTTTCACCGTTTTTAAATAAATCATAACTGTCCTTATGCAGTTCAAACTCACCCACAACAAGAACATTTCTTAATACATCAGCATTATTTTCGTTTCTCTTTTCACGTCTGATATGTGCTTTAACCTTTGCCACCAATTCTTCAACAACAAAGGGTTTTGTGATATAATCGTCCGCACCGATTTCAAGTCCCACAACAACATCAAGAGTTCTGCTCTTTGCACTGACAAAAATTATGGGGCAGGAAATTACATCTCTTATTTTTTTACAAAGAGTTATTCCGTCCATTTTCGGCATCATAATATCCAGAACAATGAGAGAAATATCGGGATTATTTCTTGCAATGTCAAAGCCTTTTTCACCGTCGTAAGCGGTCAATGTATCAAATCCTTCATCGGTAAGAGCATCGGAAATCAAATCAGCAATTTCAATCTCGTCATCAACAATAAGAATTTTCTCCATATAAAGCATTTCCTTTCTGATAATAATCTTTATTATATTTTTACACAAACTAAGAAAAAAGTCAATAAATATAGATTTCAATAATATTAATTTTTTATAAAAAAATATTAAAATAACAGATGACAAAAATAAAAAAAGATGTTATAATATTATAAAACTGAAAGGAGAATTTGTCATGGGCTATATTCATAACATTTATTCTGAAGAAAATTCAAACACATTTGTTTCTCAAACAGGACTTGCTTCCATTTACTATCAAAGTTGGGTGCCTGATAACCCGGATAATGTTAAGGCAATATTCCAGATCGTTCACGGTATGGCAGAACATACCGACAGATACGAGGAATTCGGAATATTTATGGCATCTCTCGGCTTTGCCGTATTTGCTTCCGAGCATATCGGACACGGCAGAAGCGTTAAATCCGCTGATGATTTAGGCTATTTCGGTGAAAAAGATGGCTGGAAAGCATTTGTAAACGATGCTCACAGCGTAACATTAAGAGCGAAAAAAGAATTTCCGGATGTGCCTGTAATCCTTTTCGGACACAGCATGGGTTCATTTGTTGCAAGAAGTTATATTGCCGAATATGCGGATGATATTACCGCTGCAATCATTTGCGGAACAAGCGGGCCTAATCCCGCCGCAGGAATGGGACTTTTTGTTGCGAACACAGTTGCTAAAATAAAAGGTTCAAAATACAGAAGTAAATTTATAAACAATTTAGCATTCGGTTCATATAATAAGAGGTCAAAATATGACGGCGACAACGGTTTCGGATGGTTGACTACCGATAAAGAAATTGTAAAAAAATATAATGCAGATCCCCTTTGCGGATATTTATTTACCGCAAAAGGCTTTACGGATTTATTCTCCGTATTGATGAATGTTTCCGGTGATGATTGGTTTGAAGCAGTTCCGAAGCAATTACCTGTTCTTCTTATTTCCGGTAAAGAAGATCCTGTCGGTTCATACGGAAAAGGCGTTAAAGCAGTTTATTCCGGACTTGTCGCAACGGATCACAAAAAGATTTCTTTAAAATTATTTGACAGAATGCGTCATGAAATTTTAAATGAATTCGGCAAAGAAGAAGTAATGCTCTATATCGCACAATGGTGTCAAAAGGCATTGAATTCAAAATAATGTTTGATAAACGAAGGTGTGCTTTCCCCGGCACACCTTTTTTTATTATATAAAACGGTATGCCGAGGACGGCATAACATACGCACAATTTAAAAATTTTATCCAACTCCGTAGGGCAGGTGCTTGCTCCTGCCATTTAGACAGCAGACAACAGATGATAGACAGATAGATAAATGTAGGGAACGGTCTTGACCGTCCCGCATTAAGACAGCAGACAATAAATTAACAGATATATTGATTTTTACATAGTTTCAGTATAGCCGAAAATTGAAGAAATCGGTATTGTTTTCCGGAACGGTCAAGACCGTTCCCTACGCTCGACATATAATTTTTATCAAACTCCGTAGGGCAGGTGCTTGCCCCTGCCGTAATGAAATTATCCGTTTACGGAAACATTGAAAAAACGGTATTGTTTCAGTCAGGCAATCCCTCAGTCAACTCCGTTGACAGCTCCCTTTACACAAGGGAGCCGTGAAGTGCGAC
>JAZUKF010000211.1:0-34583 GCA_045643165.1 Acutalibacteraceae bacterium
TGGAAAGACGGAAAGCCGGAAGATATTCACATTTCCGAATTACCGGAAAACACAAAAGTATTCTGGAACGGCGAAGAAATCAAATTATAAAATGAGGTAAAAAAATGCTTTCAGTTAAAAATGTTTCAAAAAAATACGGGAAATTTTTAGCAAACGACGATGTAAGTTTTGATATTCCCGATTCCTGCATCGCAGTGTTATTAGGACCTAACGGCGCGGGGAAATCAACAATCATAAAATGTATTACCGGATTACTCCGTTTCGACGGCAATATTGAAACAGAGGGTTTCAGCAACAAATCAACAGAGGCTAAAGCCTTATTGGGATATGTTCCGGAAATACCTGCCGTTTACGATATGCTTACGGTCAGCGAACATATTGAATTTATTAAACGTGCTTATAAAATCGAAGATGATACTTTATCGGAAAAACTTCTTAACCGCTTTGAAATGAGCGACAAAAAAGATAAACTCGGTAAGGAACTGTCAAAAGGTATGCAACAGAAATTATCAATAATCTGTACCCTTGTTCACAAACCGAAAGTAATTATTTTCGATGAACCCATGGTGGGACTTGACCCCCATGCAATCAAAGAGTTAAAGGATATTTTTTCAGAACTTAAAAATGCCGGATGCTCGGTGCTTATCAGTACACATATGATCGACAGCGTTGAAAATTTCTGGGATAAAGCGTACATTATGTCGGACGGAAAAATCGTTGCAAGTAAAAACAATGACGAAGTTGAAAATGAGCATGACCTTGAGGACTTATTCTTTGAAATAACAGAGGGTAAAAGAAATGAATAATCCGCTTGTTTACACCCTCGTTACACGTTTTAAAAATAAAATTTTATCAATTTTCAAAAAACCGTCCTCGCTCATTTTAACAATAATAATTGTTTTACTTTTGGGAAGTACGATTTTCACTTCACAGGATTACGATATTACATACCTTCGCAACATAAACGAACTTTATGCCGGCGCTTTTGCTTTGTTTGCATTCGTTTTCATTCTCACAAGTTTCAGCGGAATTTCAAAAGGTGCAAGTATGTTTACCATGGCGGACGTGAATTTTATGTTCCCTTCTCCCCTGTCGCCGATAAAAATTTTAATCTACGGTCTTGTTCAGCAAATGGGAACATCTCTTTTGCTTGGATTTTTCATTTTATATCAATACGCTTTAATTCACACAACCTACGGCGTAAACTTTTCTTTCCTGATTGTTGCACTTGTATTTTATGCACTTATGGGATTTTGCGGTCAACTCACCGCAATGGTGATTTACAGTCTTACAAGTTCCTCTGATAAAAAACGTAATGCAGTAAAATATTCTCTGACAGCATTTTTTATCCTTTCTTTCGGAGGAATGTTCATTAAAGCACTTTCCATGGGACAAAATACACTTTTAGAAAATGCGGTTGAAGTTTTATCCTCCCCATTTGCAGGATACTTTCCTCTTTTCGGCTGGGCAAAATCAATCCTTGAAGGTATTTACGGAATATGCAGTAAGGAAAGACTGATAATCTGCTCCGCACTTATTATAATTTATATCGTTTCAATGGTGGTCGTTATCAAAGTAAAACAATCAGACTACTATGAAGATGTTTTAAAAGTTACGGAATCTAACCATAACATTATTAACGCAAAAAAAGAAGGCAAGATTACGGAAGCAGTTCCGCAGAATGTAAAAGTCGGAAAAATCGGCCTTGGCGGAGGATACGGTTCAAACGTATTTTTCTATAAACACCGTGTGGAATCAAGACGAGCAAAGATATTTATATTTGACACCGTTACTCTTGTTTATTCCGCTATCATTATCGGCTTTTCCTTCTTTGTAAAAAATGAAGGTTTATATCCGGTTATTCTATTTTCAACATATATGCAAATGTTCTCCGTTGCATTGGGCAGATGGACAAAGGAATTTTATCTCCCGTACATCTATCTGATACCCGAACCTCCGTTTAAAAAACTTATAAATTGCCTTAAAGAAACGGTTTTAAAAACGGTAATCGAAGCATTTTTTGTAATGATAATCATCGGTTCTATTATGGAATTAACACCGATTGAAATAATCGCTTTGATTATTATGAGAATAAGTTTCGGAATTTTATTTACCTGCGGAAATATCTTCTGCGAAAGATTTTTCGGTAAAATATCAATTAAAACGATTTCGATAATCGTCAATTTCCTTATGCTTATGCTCTTCTCCGTTCCGTTTATTATTGTTTTCTTTTTTGCAAATGAATTTTTCTTCTTCTATGTCGATGCGGCAGGATTATTTGCGGGATCGGTTATGAATATTATCGTTTCGGGAATTGTTCTTTTTGCATCAAGAAATGTACTTCAATATGCAGAACTGAATAATAATTGATAATATTGTTCCTTTTAAAAATTTTTAGTCACTTATCTTTTTAAGAAAACATATAAATATTTTTAAAAACAGAAACCACCACATTGAAGTGCCCCATTTTGTACAAAAAATACAAAATGGAGCACTTCGGTTATTCCTATCTTTTTATAGTTTTACGTTATCAGTTATACTTCGGAAGCCAGTTTCCGTGAACCTCGATAAGTTCATCAACCATCTTAACGATATCATCAATATTAAGTTCGGATGCTGTATGGGGATCAAGCATTGCCGCCTGATAAATTGTATCCCTCTTGCCTGTTACAGCCGCTTCGATGGTGAGAAGCTGCGGATTTATATTTGTCATATTCATTGCCGCAAGTTGTACGGGAAGTTTACCGACACGGCAGGGATTTACTCCGTTGGCATCTATAAGGCACGGTACTTCAACGCAGGCATCTGCATCAAGATTTTCAATCAGTCCCTTATTAAGAACATTTCCGCCGATTTTATACGGACTGTTTGTTACAACGGCTTCCATGATATAAGAAGCATATTCCTTTGATCTTTCATGGGTGATTTTACCGTTTGCAAGAATATTGTTTTTCTCTTCTGCCCAGCCTTTTATCTGATTGATACAACGTCTCGGATATTCATCAAGAGGAATGTTATATTTTTCAATCATTTCAGGATATTTATCCTTAATAAAGAACATATTGTATTCTGAATTATGTTCGCTTGATTCGGTACAATAATGTCCCAAACGTCTGATATATTCAAATCTGACCATATCGCCGTGTTTTTCTCTTTTTCCGGCAAGAACTTCATCATTTATCTGAATTGCTCTCTTTTTAGCCTCTTCGTAAATATCGTTTCCGTCCTTATCACGCATTTCAAGAAGCCATGCCATGTGATTGATACCGGCAATTTTATCATATCTTCCTTCGAGTTTATCATCCATACCGACATTTTTCAGCAATGATTCGGAACAAACCTGAACGCTATGACAAAGTCCCACGGTTTTAATACCGGTATATCTTGTCATAAAACCTGTAAGGATTGCCATGGGATTGGTATAATTAAGGAATAACGCATCGGGGCAAACTTCCTCCATATCCCGTGCAAAATCAGCAAGAACAGGGATAGTCCTTAAACCTCTCATTATTCCGCCGATACCGAGAGTATCTGCTATTGTCTGACGCAAACCGTATTTTTTCGGTATCTCAAAATCCGTAATTGTGCAAGGATCGTAAAGTCCGACCTGAATTGCATTTACTACAAATCTTGCACCTCTCAATGCTTCTTTCCTGTTCTCAACTCCGAGATACGCTTTGATTTTTGCACGTCCTTCATTGATATTATTATTTAAAGCGGAAAGAATTATCTCGGAATCCTTTAAACGTTCAGCATCAATATCGTATAATGCGATTTCGGATTCACGCAAAGAAGGAGTGCACATACAGTCCCCTATTACATTCCTTGCAAAAACAGTACTGCCGGCACCCATAAAAGTGATTTTCATATAATGACCTCCGTTGAATATGTTTTTTCTGTATCATAACATATCAGCAGAAAAAGTCAATAGTTTTTCAACATTTTGTATTATTCTTTTCCAATTTATACACTATAACCGAATCGGGATAAAGTATATTTTTGTTTTCACAACCGAAAACGCACTCGCTTATAACGGAATTTTTCGGGATTATTTTCTTTGTATATATCTTTATTTCTTCGTCCCCTCGGTTAAACAATGCAAGAAAACCGTATTCTCCGTTAAAAGCCGATACAGTTGTCATCAAAGAGGAATTTTTCAATAATTTCATATCAAAATTATTCTTGTCTTTTATGATTTCATAAAATTCGGTTCGCAGTGATATTCCCTCTTTTAATGCCGTGAAAATGTGTTTCCTGTTCGTCCAATCGAATAGAAAATTATCAAAAAAAGCAAGTTTTCCGTAATACGGATGATTTTTCGGTAAAACATATTTTCCGTCCTCGTTATTATTCAATCCTAAATTCATAGGCTGTTTTTCGGAAAATTCCATTCCGTTGTTAATTAAATATACCGTGTTTGGCAAAAGCGACGAGATAATTATTGATGAAATTATCTGCTTTTGTCCGAGTAAATGAGCAATTCTCGGCGTGTCAGCCATTTCAAGACATGATACGCAGGGTATTTCTCCGCTGACACTTTCGTATATCTTTTTATTAAAATCTTTGCTCTTATATTCCTTTTTACCCCATGCATCCCATATTCCGCCGGTGAAAAAATCGTAACCTGTTTCTTTTAACTGTGCGGTTTTACTGCTGTCAAAATCCTCCGAAGAAAAAATAAAATCTTTCTTTATACTTTTTACTTTACTGATTATTCTTTGATTAAGTTTTTCGGGAAGTGCATGTGCCATATCAATTCTCGCACCGTCAAGGGAATAGTTTTTAATATAATACGGGATTATATTTTCTGTATATTCCCATAAATCCTTATTCTCCTCATCTCCGCCGAAAAGACTGCATTTCACTCCGTCCTGTGCTATCATGGGCGGAAATTTTTCACCGAATTTATTCTTTACATTTACCGTATTATCAAAATAAAACTTCAAAAAAGTTACATCGCTCCACTGAGGTTGAGGATCGTTAATCGTATCGGCAAAGCCCGGCATTACCGTAATTCCCAATTTATCGTTAATAATTTCGTTTATTTCTCTCTCATCATTTTGCTTTAAAAAATCCATTGTTTTTTTGTCGGGAGGATAGACAAAACAATTTGCAAAACTTTCCGTTTCCGATGAATTATAAAGATTTTTAACTGATTTTTCATTTACTGAACTATGACCTATACCGGAACATCCGGGTGCATTGAAATTATCCGCTTCATGTGATTTAATATAATAAAACCATTCCGGATGTTCTTCAAGAAGCACGCTGTCCCTTGATACTGTACGAAAAACAAAATCCAATATTACTCTTATCCCCAATTTATGACATGCTTCACAGAATGCTTTAAACTCCTCTTCGGGAGAAATATCCGGCAAATGATCATCCTTTAAGGAATTATCAATTTTCATTATATTTTTTATTGCATAGGGGCTTGGAATTTCTCCTTTTTTATTCATTTGAGACATTTCAAATACAGGTAAAAGATAAATTGTATTTACTCCCGTTTCCTTTAATAAAGGCAACAGACAAATTGATTTCAAAAATGTTCCGCACTCATATCCGTTTCCGTGATCCCACGCTGAAAATGTGCGTACCAACATCGAATACATTATTATATCATCGCTGAAATCACATCCTTTGGTATTTTCAATTTCCTTTAAACATTTCAAAAAATAATCAACGGAATTGACGGTTATTTCTCCTTTGCTGTCGGATTTTTCAAAATCGGCATTAACATAATTCCAGCAATAAGGAATTTTATAATTCTCTCTTATATTATTGATATTATTTTCTAACGAAATTATAATCTTTTCTAAACATGTCATTTTTCTTCCTCCTACTTGTAATATCTTTTGATGATAACTTTTATTTATCCAAAAAAATAAAAAGTATTGTTTATTCCGAAAAATAATGTTACAATAAATTTATAATATTTCGGAGGTTAAATTATGGTTGTTAAATCTTTCTTTTTATCTTCACTTGCAAAAGTTTTTCTTGACGAAGAACCTGTTCAATATGAAAAAATCAAAAATATTTCAATGCTGAAAAATGAAAAAATTTCTTTTCAGTTTGTATATTCAAGTGATGAATTTTCAGGTAATACATTTCTGAAAATTGAAAGCAATATTAAAAATATAACTGCTTACTATGTAAAATCCGTTCCTTCGAGAAAACCTGTTTCGGATTATTCTGATAACTACTATCTGAGAAAAACTCCCGGTTTATATCCTGATTTGCTTATACCGAATGATGATATTCCTTTCAAGATTTGCGGTAATCAATGGTACAGCATTTGGATCGAGGTAGAAGGAAATTCCGATATTTCGTCTGACAATATTACCGTTTCGCTGGTAAACGAAACAGGCGAAACATTATGTCAGAACACAATCAAAATAAATGTTATCGAAAAAAATCTTCCGGAACAAAGTCTGTTATGTACAAACTGGTTTCACTGTGATTCTCTTGCAACATACTACGGTGTTGAAGTTTTCAGCGACAAATTCTGGAAAATTACCGAAAACTTTATCAAAACGGCATCGGCACACGGTATAAATTTTTTGCTTACTCCCCTTTTTACTCCGCCTCTTGATACGGAAATCGGTGCAGAAAGACTTACGGTTCAACTTGTTGATGTATTTGTAAATGACGGGAAATATTCCTTCGGATTTGATAAATTTGAAAAATGGGTTGATATTTGTCTGAAAAACGGAATAAAATATTTTGAAATGTCCCATCTTTTCACTCAATGGGGTGCCGAACATGCACCGAAAATTATCGCAAATGTTGACGGCAAAATTAAAAAAATATTCGGCTGGGATACGGTTTCCACAGGAAAAGAATATAAAACTTTTCTTCGTGAATTTGCAAAGGCAATTACTGAAGAAACGGAAAAAATCGGTATTACAAAATATTGCAAATTCCATATTTCCGATGAACCCAACGAAAATCATCTTGAAACATATTCTGAATTAAGCAGATTTATTCATGAAATTTTAGGAGAAAAATTTGATATCATTGACGCTCTTTCCGATTATTCATTTTACGAAAAGGGACTTGTTTCTCTGCCTGTGCCATGCGTAAATTCCGTCGATAATTTTTACAAAAAAGTGCCTGAACTTTGGACATACTATTGTTGCGGACCTACCGACGGATACTATACAAACAGATTTATTGCCATGCCGGGTCAAAGAACAAGAATTTTAGGTTTTTTACTTTATAAATACAATGTAAAAGGATTTTTACAGTGGGGATATAATTTCTATTTTTCTCAATTATCACGTAAAGCGATAAATCCCTTTCTTGATACCGATGCAAATGCATCTTTTCCCAGCGGTGATCCATTTGTGGTATATCCTGCTCCCGACGGAACCGCTTACCCGTCAATAAGGCTTAAAATATTTTATGATGCTTTTCAGGATATGAGAGCGTTGCAGTTATTGGAAGAACTCACCGATAAAGAATATGTTTTAAATATCATTGAAAATAACTGCGGTGAAAAAATAAATCTCTCATTTAACAATTATCCACGCAGTGAAAAATGGCATATTGAAAAAAGAGAAGAAATAAATAATGAAATTTTAAAAAGATTATAAGAGGTAAAAATGTTTTCTTTTATAAATTCGGGAAGAATTGCCCTTGCGAAATTCTTTTCCGCATATTATTCGGTTATTTCCCTGTTCACGGCAGGGATAAATACTTCAAAAGAGTTGCCGAAAACTCCGGATGACTTCAACCCGGTTGTACGTTTTGCGGTTTGCAGTGATGTTCATCTTAACGGTGATGAAAATCAGGAAGAAGCAAAAAGGCTCCGTAAACTCATTGATTTTATGTACGGTTATTCCGAAAAATCGTCATATAAAAACTTTGATGCTCTGGTTGTTGTCGGCGACTTTACCGCTGACGGAAGCGAAAATCAATACGACTGTTTTAACAGGATTATAAATGAAAAATTAAAGAATAATACGAAACTTTTAACCTGCACCGGAAACCATGAGTACATA
Organism: Acutalibacteraceae bacterium; assembly: GCA_045643165.1. Lineage (GTDB taxonomy): Bacteria > Bacillota > Clostridia > Oscillospirales > Acutalibacteraceae > SIG575. The sequence goes on from JAZUKF010000211.1 coordinate 8,004, forward strand.
AAATACCGTGATGTTGATGCATCTGTCGGCACAAAAGTTTTTGAAAAGAAAATGGGACATAAAGATGATACTCATGTTGTAATTAACGGTTATCATTTCATCCTCTGCTCCTATTCCGAGGACGGTTATACATTTAATTCAAAATTGCCATGGCTTGATAAGGTGATAAGTTCCGCCGAACACAATTCACAAAACAAACCGATTTTTGTATTTCAACATCCTGCACCTTTTTCCACCGTTTACGGCAGTATTCATTGGGGTGATATTTCCGTTCCGAAAGTATTGAACAAATACAATAATGTTATAGATTTTTCCGGACATTCCCATTATCCCATAAATGATCCTCGGTCGATATGGCAGGGAAAATATACTGCATTGGGATGCGGAACTTTAAGTTATTTTGAAACGGAACTTGATTTCTTCGCAGGAAATAACCCGTATCAGTATACAAAAGCGGCAGAGTTTTACATCGTTGAAGCAGATGAAAACGGTAATGTTTCCGTAAAACCATACGATTTGATTACAAATTCATTTTTTGACAATCAGTATTATTTTGAAGATTTACATAATAATAATTTTCAATATACATTCAATAAATTGAAAAGACTTGATAAACCGCCGAAATTTGAAAATCCGGATGTTCACACTTACATTAACGAAAAGGGTGAAACGTTATTATGTTTTAACGGTGCAAAGGATTTGTTCGTAACGGAAAGTTACAAATTATCTGTTTATAAAAATTTCAAAACGGTTTTTTCAGATAATTTCAGCGGGAAATATATGTATATATTTGAAAAAGATTATTATGAAGTCAATCTCGGAATATTGCCAAAAGGAAAATATACCGTCAGAATACAAGCGTTAAACGCTTATGCAAAAGTATCCGAAACACTAAAATATACCTTTACAGTTTAAAAAAAGATGATTTTGAATTGCAGAACGCTTTTCAAAATCATCTTTTTTATTTATCTTTTCGAGATTTCGTTCAAGATATTTTCTTTAAACTCACCGTAGATTTTATATTTCTTTCTGAAAATAATAAGAGATATAATGATCATTACAGGCGGAACGATAAACATCAATAAGGAAACCGAGTTTTTCGCAAGAGCAGTCTGAACAACATTACTTCCCTCTTTGTAACCGGAAACAAGGAATGTGGCATACATTAAAATACATTGAACGGTATAAGCCATTTTCTGAAGAAAACCTTTCATGGAAAATGTCAGTGATTCGCTTCTGTTTCCCGTTGAATATTCACCGTAATCAACAACATCCGCAAGCATTACGGTTTGACTGACAAACATACAACTGATGCCGATTGAAGCAATTAAATATGCAACTGACATCAAAATAATATTTCCTTTTAAAACAAAACCTGTCAACATCATAAGTATATATCCTGTTGCAGCCATTGATAAAGTAAAGGTATAAATGCCTCTGTTCGTGAATTTGAATGCCTTTGACATAATGGGAATTACGGCAAGACCGAGGACTGAACCGACGGCTCCGAAAAGATTAAATGTTGAAAGTTGCTTAATATCCCCGCATACGTCGGCAAAATAATAACTGCTTATTCCGGAAGTCATATAATATCCGGAATTTGAAATCATTGCAAAAAGCATAAAGACGAGAAGCTGGTCATTTGATTTAATTGTATTTATTGCACTTTTAAAAGAAAATGGTGTATTACTTACGGAAATTCTTTTTTCTTTTGTACACAAGAAACACAGTACAGCGAAGAAAACAAGAAGAATTGCCGCAAAAAATGTCCATCTGCTGAAGCCCTGAGCATTCAAATCGTTATTTGTTCCGTCTCCCAGATATGCCAAAGCGTAGGGAGTTACAATCATAATAATGCCCTGCCCTAATCCGGAAAATGTTCTTGCAACAGTTGAAAGCATATTACGGGATGAAACATCACTTGTAAAAGACGGAATCATTGACCAATAAGGAATGTCGGCAATGGTATTAGTCATTCCCCAAAGGACATAGAAAACAGCAATGTAAATATAAAATGATGTTGAGTTTGTATCAAAACCGGGATTGTTAAAAAGGAAGCAGAGAACTATTGCATTCAAAACTGCTCCGATAACTATCCAAGGACGGTATTTACCGAATTTCGTTTTGGTGCGGTCAACAAGATTTCCCATCATGGGATCATTTATTCCGTCCCATATTCTTGCCAAAGGCGCTAAAATCAAAAGGAATAAAGAATTTATTCCAAGAACGGATTGAAGATATTTTGAAAGATACGAGTAAAACAATCCGTAACTTAAATCAAGACCGATTGCACCGACACCGTATCCAACCATTTGTTTGAATTTCATTTTATCGTTCATAAAATATCCTTTCAAAAAAAGAAAAGCCGCAAGTAATCTGCGACTAAACAGTTAAAAAAAGGGCGAAATCCTTACGGACTTCGCCCGAACTTTTTTTAACCTTCGTTAGCCATATTGATTATTATTGCAAGGTCGATTGTATCAAGCCAACCGTCTTCACAAAGGTCAACTGCAAGTTTCTGTGCATCGGTTGCAGGATCTTCAAAGTTATTAACGAGATCTGCAATAGCGGCAACGTCAAGAGCATCCACATATGAGTCTCCGGTAATATCACCTTCAACAACTATTACAAATGTCTTAATAAGTTCTTCGCCGTCATAGAAGTTAACAACTGTTCCTGTACCAAATCCGGCTTCGGTTTCAACAACCTCAATAACCGTGTCTTTACCGATATTTGCAAAGTTTGCTTTAACATCATCAGCACTGTTGAGATATTTAAGTCCCTTTACAAATCCGTCATCGGTAAATTCTGCATCGGAATCCTCGTCAATTTCAATTACGGGAACGAAATCAAGGTTATCCGCAGCTGTATTGATATCGGAAGCAAATTTTGCTATTGCTTCAACATCAAATACTGTGAGAGTATAATCAACTGCTCCGATTGCTTCGTTAAGAGCGGTTACTGTTGCTTCCTTAAGTGCATAACCGGATTCGTTCATTTCCTTAAGTTTTGCATTCGCATTGTTGATTGCTTCCGTTACAGCAGAATAATCACCGTCGCAAGGAACAAGTTTGTCGATTGCATCATTGATTGCGGTCGCATATCCGTCAACGACTGACTGTTCCAAAATAAGTTTTTCTCTGACTACACTACCCAATGCTTCTTCAAGAATTGAATAGTTCTTATAGTTTTCGGGAAGAAGTTTGGATGCTGCTTCAACCGCTTTATCTACTTCACTGTAATCAGCGGGAAGAATACCGTTTTCAAGGTTTTCCAAAGCAGTTACATAAGCATCAATTACCGTAACGGCATCTGCTTCATCAAGAATTGTATATGATTCTGAATTTGTAATCATTTCATTTACATCACCGAGAGCGGTAACATAAGCACTGTAAAGTTCAGCATCATAATACTTTTCTTCATAAGTCGGAACATTGAGGATTGCCGCTTCAAGTTCATCAAGATATGTGAAGGGCTTAAGTTCAAGTGCATTAAATGCATCATTGATCGCCTTAACCAATGCATCTACTTTATCCTGCTCAAGGTAGGTAATGTAATGGTCATTATAATTAACGGCATTATCTATTGCATCGGCAAAAGCAGTATATAATTCATCAACATAATTTTCAGCTTCATAAGGAAGTACGATTGCCGTTGCTATATCGTAATCTTTTAAATCGGCAGGCTTCAATACAAGTGATTTGTATGCATCTTCAACTGCATTTATTACTTCAAGACCTTCTTCATCGTTGATCATATAAAGATCGTTAAATGAATATTCATCAAGTGCATAATAAGTATCCAAAAATGCAAGATAGGATTCTTCCGTATAAGGTTCGGGATCTACATCGAAATACTTTTCAAGAACTTCTCCCATCAAATCCCAGTATGAGAAATCGTTAAACAGGAGATTATCTATCATATCAAAGATATCTGTTGCAGCCTGAGAAATTCTTTCGTTATCAAGAATTGTAAGTCTTTCTTCGGAAGCGAGAATTTCCTGACCGGCAGTCAATGCAGTTGTATAATCGCCATAAGATTCGGGCGTGTAATACTTTTCTTCATAAGGAAGAATGAAATTAACTGCATCTACAAGGTCTTTTATTTCTGCATCAAGAAGATAGAGATTATCAAAAGCCTGATTTAATTTGAAGATGATATCAACACCACGTTCATCATCGAGAATTGTAATATCCTCTAATGAGAAATCATCGGCAGCCGTAAATGCATCAATATATGCCTGATATGATTCAACGGAATAATAACTTTCTTCACAGGGAACTTCACGTGTAAGGGCTGCTTCAAGTTGATCCCAATATGAGAAATCTTTAAGTGTAAGAGATTCAAAAGTTGAATTGATTAAATCAGCCGCATCTGCGATTTCCTGATCGTCAAGTATTGTAAGAACTTCTCTTGCGAGAATTGCCTGACCTGCTTTTACGGCACTGTCGTACTCTGAATATGTTTCTGTTGTGTACTTTGTATAATCATATTCGGGAGTGAGAAGAAGTGCTTCATCAAGAGGTGTTGTTGTTGCATCTTTAAGTTTAAGAGCATTATAAGCCTTAACAATCAAATCAGTTACTGCATCAACATCAAGCTGTTCTGCAACAGTATAGGAATCTCTGTTATCGAGAACATTCTGACCTTCGGCAACTGCTTCCGTAAATGCGGTATATGTTTCTTCAACATAACAGTCGGCATCATTTTCGGGAATAAGAGCAACTGCGGCTTCAAGGTCTGTCATAATTGCCTTTGAATCGGGATGAACGATCGTCAAAGTCTTATCGGCATCAGTAAGATCAAAGGTCTGACCTGTTGTAACAACATTCAAGTCAACGGCAGATGTTTCATAACGTCCTACAAAGAGTTTACCTGCCTTATATGTTTCTGTTTTAAGGAAAGCAGGATCAATGAAGAAACGTCCGCTTGAAACTTTTCCGTCACTTACATCAATATCATCATTTACTTTAAGTTGGAATTTAGCGATTACCTGTTCGGGATCGAGAACCACTGCATCGCTTGAAAGATTTGATGAGGGTGAAAGAGTGATAAGAGCATATTTCCACTGAGCCTTTGCTTCTGCATCATAAGATGAGGGATAACCCTTTGCCGGGCTTGTGATTGAACCGCTCTGTACAGAACCTTCGGCATAAGAACCTTCAAAGGTATAGGCTTCGGCAACATTTTTACCTACAAGTGTATAGTAATTGCTGTCATAAAGTACAGGGATTGAAGATGATGCCGTATAGAAGTCTGTTTTAAGAACAACGGAAACATTGATAACATTTCCGGGGAATGTAACTTTTCTGTCGCAATCAAGAGAAATCTTAACATTATGGATACATTCATCATAAGTGAATGCTGTATATGCCGCTCTGATTTCAGCTGCGATTGCTGCGATTTCATCTAACTGAACTATATTATAGTTACGGTTTACGGAATTAACGAGTTTTTCAAACGCCGCTTTACTTTCCTTTGAAATCGGAGGATCGTTTTTAAGGATGATTGCATTACCTTCGGCAATGGCTTCATCAACGTCCGTATAATCACCGGGGAGATATACAAGTTCGCTTACTGCCTTTGAAACAGCGGTTTCATATTCAGTTACAGTTGCCTGATCCTTTGCTTTAAGAGACCAGTTGATTGAATTAAGAACTGTCTGAAGAGCGGTGATGGAAGAACTTGTATAGAAAACTCTGAGGTTGGAAGGAATAGAATTTACTATTCTGTTAAGCTCGCTGTAATCAGCATTTGCTTCAACCAAATCGAGAATTCTGTCTGTAATATCAGCAGCGTAACCTGTTACAACCGACTGATTTTCCTTTGTATAGTTCCAGTTGATGCTATTGATAATTTCTTCAACTGCGGCAACACTGTTGGGAGTATAAAGAGATTTATTGAGAGCATCAAATCTTGCGATTGCGGTATAAACTCTTGAATAATCGGCAGGACCGGGAAGAAGCTGACTGATAGCATCGGTAATGGCAGTTGCCATTTGAGTAACTTCATCCTGACGGTTAACACCGAGAGTCCAGTCAACGGAATTGATTGCATTTGTTACTCCGGAGAAATCAGCATAATAAGATGCATCAAGAGATTCAGCCTGAGCAATAGCATTATTAACAAGAGTATAATCGGCACCTTCATAGTCAAGGTTGTCTATTGCATTTTCGATATCTGTTGCAAAAGCATCTACTCTCGCCTGTTCATTGACCTTCAAATCATAAACAACAGCACCGATTGCGGCTGATACGGCATTGATACTGATAGCGGTACGCTGTGATGTATCCATACCTTCAAATCTTGAAATTGCACTGAGAACCGCACTGTAATCAGCATCATACATTACGAGTTCACTCATTGCAACATTAAGAGCATCTTTTAAGCGGTCAACCTTAATCTGACTTAAAATACCGATGTTCTCGTAACCCTCGGTAGCATCAAGAGCAGTCTTGACCTTTGCATAAGATTCGGGAGTATAATATTCTTCAACAAGAGCATTTGCAGCATCAATCGCTACAACAAGTCCGCTGTAATCAGCCGGTTTTTCAACAAGACCTTCAACGGCATCCTGAATGTTCTTTGCAAAACCGTCAACTCTTGCCTGCTCTGTTATTTTAAGATTGGGAACAATGCTTCTGATTGCAGTACGAATCTGGTTATAACTCGCAGGAGTATAATTTGAAGATACAAGGGACTGTGCTTTATCTTTCCAGAAATTAACCTGGCTGTAATCAGCAGTCTTAAACTCAAGTGCTTTTATTGCGGCATTGATGTCAGCGGCAAACTGATCAACAACATCCTGTTCAACAATCTTAACATCGTATCTTACTGCGGAAACCGCAGCGGAAACATTGGAGAAATCTATATAAAGTGTCTTATTCGGCTCCAAAGCATTTGCTGCTTCAACAGCCTTATAAACTTCGGTATAATCGGCAGGCTTATATTCCATGCCCTCCATTGCATCAAGAATTTCCTGTGTCCATTTATCAACCTGTGCCTGATAAATCACGTTGAAACCGTATTCGATAACACCTTCGGGATTATTTGTTGCGTTATATACGGAAATAGCCTTGTTAAGTCTTTCAACCGAAGCTTCTGTGTAAAGTTCTTCTTTATCGAAATAAACACTTGTTGCTTCAATAGCTTCGTCAAGAGCCGTATAATCAGCGGGAGCAAGAACAAGGTTCTGATAAGCACCTTCAAGAGAGTTAACTGCATTTATAACTTCGTCCTGAGTAGCATTGGGCTTATTCACAATCTTCATTGCGTTATTCATAGCAGTTTCATACTGACTGAAACCGCCCTTGAAATACCAGGACTGAGGGTTAACACCCTTGTTGATATTGGAAACCTTTGTGGATTCCGGTGAACGTCCGTAAGTAATATCCTGAATCAAATTACGTAAGGAACTCTTATCAACGGAATGGAAACGCAATGTAACGGGTACTATTGTATTATCAACAGCACCGGAATGTGATGTGGTAAATTTAGCCAGAATCGTATATTGACCGTTTCTGTCAAAATTCATTCCGTTAAAGCGTGTAACTCTCTGACCGCCGGGATAAATAGCACCTACATCGGCAAGTGTACCGAGGACAGAGTCGGCATTACAACTGAATGAATTGCTTGCATCAACATAACCGGATGCCACACCTACAAGTTCAAGATTGACATTACCGTTTTCACCGCCGTTTACACCAAGCAATGTGGTGGCATAACGAAGGTTGATATCGTCAAGAGAATCAACAACACTTGTATCAATATAGATATCGGCATAACTACGTGGTCCGTTTACGGCAAAAACTCTCGGACTTCCTTCAGATGTAGTATCGTCGGAAGTGTTTATACCGTATGTAGAATATGCAGAACCGGACCTGGAAACAAATGCATTGTTTCCGGCATCGAAATAACCGCGAAGGGTACCGCTTGATGTCGAATAAGTATCAAGTGAACTGTAAACACCCTTACCTAAAAGACGGGTGGCAACAGACATACCTGCATAATACTTAGTCTTTTTTATACCGAAATACTCTTCTTTGACATATATAGCCTTAGTATTGGCGAACACACCCGCAGGCTGTGCAACGCCTTCAACATAGGAGTAACATTTATTAACATAGTTACGTCCTTCAAAGCTATATGAAATAGCAAATTCAAGGCAACTTCCCACTGCGGCAGTACCGCTTACAACAGTCCATGAATATGTTTTTGTGGATTTGTTGTAAGTAGCAGAACTAAGCATAACATTTGTTCCGCCGGATACACACTTGATCTGAGGGATGTCGGCCGGAAGAGAATTAAATTTGATCGTAATCGTCGGATAAAAAGCAACTTCACCGGCACGGGCATTCCTTTCATAATCCGAAATTTGATCATCGCTTGATACATCCGATGCGGGAACACCGGATTCTGTAGCCGGAACGATAACTGAGCCGGTATCGTTCTTACCAAAACCGGAAGACACTCTTGTAACGTCGGAGCATGTTACGATTACTCCGGGATCGACTATCTTCTCTGCCTGGTCAGCAGTAAGAGGCGAACCGCCTTCGGCAGCCAACACTACTAATCCGCTCTGCATAACGGAAAGAAGCATTAACAAAGAAAGCAATACGCTTATGACTCTTTTGCTTTTTTTCATAGTCATTACCTCCATATGTATAGTGATATACATTATTCCACTAAAAATATACCATATAGATGAAATATTGTCAACAATAAATCAGAAAAAAATATTGAAAATTTGTGAGATTTTATGCTATATATTGAGTCGTTTAGATATATTGACCACAAAAAGCCTCAATTTTATGTTCATTATAACAAATCGAAGATAATAAGGTCGGTATAAATCACATCCGCACTGTCAATTATTCCGTCAGAATTTACATCCAAAGATTTTAGTTGTGCGTCAGACAATACACCCATTTCATCAAAATTAAGATAAGCTATCAAAAATGCACTGTCAAACTCATCAACAATTCCGTCAGCGCAAATATCTCCGGAAACGGAAACGGTTTTTCTGTCCGAAACCTTCCCCTCTTTATCCGTAAATTCAATTACAGTCCCTGTCATAACATAATCTTTATCCGACATTTTCTCGCCTTCCGGGGTATAAAATGTCAAAGAGTCGTTCAACAACCCGCTTTTAATTGTTTTAACGGTAACAAATGAGTTTGAAATAACAACATTTTCTTTGATTTTCAGAGGTGAAGAATCTTTGCATACTATTTTAATTAAAGTTTTATTAAAATAAAGCATTTTATCGGAGTCGATTTTACCGGAGAACGGAGTTGTCAACTTTCTGTCGGCAAAGATGTTATATTTATAATCAGGATAATCCCGCTGAACACAATCTGAAATATTATCATTTTTCGTCAGATAATAGCACATATCGGAAAAATCAACCGGATCCACCAATTCGATCTTATATAATTCATAATCTTTATTATCCGTCAGTACGGGATAATCGGCGGATTGTTTATAAATATATTCGCTTTGTCCCATGGCACGGTTAAGTTCATACGCAACTTTTCCGTTTTTAAATAATTCAAGTTCATAGGAATAAATCTGACGTGAACCTCCGTTTGAACAGGGCAATACATTTTTATCAAATGATGCTACACAATATTTATAACTGCCCGTATCATCATAGCCTAAAAGAATACCTGAATTACTTTTGGCTTTACATTCGCACAGGGAGTATGAAAATTGCATTGTCCCGGAATTATAGCCCGCAAGTCCTCCGACATAATCCGTACCGGATATTTTTCCGACACAGTAACACTGAATGATTTTTCCTTCATTTTTACCGCAAAGCAATCCGGAATATGCTTTACTCTCAAAGTTTACATTTTCAAGTCCGAGATTTTTAACTGTTGCATTTTTACCGATAAGTGAAAATACCCCGCCGAAGTCATCGGTGAAAGTGCCTGTAATATTTTTCAGAACAAAACCCTTTCCCAAAAATGTTCCTTCAAAGTAATTTTCAAAATCACCTATCTGTACAAAATCAACGGATGTGAAATCAATATCATTACAAAGTTCGACGATTTCATCTGAAAATGTTTCGCCCTTCGATACACGGTTTGCAAAAGTCTTAAATGTATCTGTATCGGTTATTTTATATGATACGGCTTTTGACGTAAAAGCTTTTATACAAACATTATTCTTTTCATCGGCACCGGAAGTTTCCGACCAACTCTTGCCCTGTCCGAAACGGACATAACTCTGTCCGAATTGACTTGCATAATTTCTTGTCTGAACACCGTCAAAGAATGAACTGTCCCCTTCTACGGGCAAATAGGCATAGGAACCTGTCGGAGCAATGACAGTAATCACAACTGCAAACGCCTCACCCTTTTCTACTAAAACATTTTCGCTTAAATCAACGGTATAATGGCCTTTATATTCCGCACTTCCCTTTTGAGTGCATCCGAGTGTTGCATTATAAAGAGGATTTTTTGCACCGTAGGTTACACCGGTATAAACTTCAATTTTATATTCTGTTCCGGGTGTAGTCATATAAAATGAAACGGCATCAACTGTTTCCTTCGATTTTGCTTTAAACACATTCATGGCGGATGATTCATTTACGGGAGCACCCTGTCCGTCTTTACCCGCCAACATTTTAGAATAGCCGTAACCGTCATATTGATATATGTTTTTATAATTCATTGATTCACATACATCGTAACAGGAAAACTGTGAAACGGATGTATCGTAATACGACAGCCAGAAATAACCGTTATCACCGAAAGACGTTCCGGCACTGTTTTTGATAAGCCATGCTCCGTTATTCTGCGGCTGCATTTCGGAATTGAAATTTGAAGCGGAGAAATTATCGTCCCATCCCACAACAAGCACCTGATGATTTGTTTCGGTAAACTTATTCTGATAACTGCAATATCCGTCAGTACCTCTGTTAAAAAAACTGTTTGCCGTATTGAATGCACAGGTAACGGAACCGTAATTCATTATGGCATTCTTTATTGATGTTCTGTCATTATCCGGCAATTCATAAGCATTTTTTAAATAGTATGATGAATTATATCTGTCATCATCGGGATAGTTACCCATTAAGGATAAATCATTATGGCTGAAAGGATACTCAAAATCGGGAGCAAAGCCGGAGCCTCTTGAAAGTGTGGCAACGGTCCTTTCAAAATTACCGCCCTGTTCGTAAGGATTAACACAGGTCGTTCCGTCGCCGTATGTACCGTCATTTTTATCATTGCACAGACTGTTATGCGTAAACCATACAAGATGTGCTTCGGAAAAATCATTTTTACTGTCATTAAATGAAAGAATATTTTTCTTGGCAAGAGATGTTTCTGCGGCGGCAACCGTGGAGAAAGCCCAGCAGGAACTTGAAACGCCTTGATTTTTCACACTTGTAACGATATTCTTATCAACGGAACTGTACTTTTCGGGAAGCCGTTCCTGAGAAGATAATCTGATACCGTTATTTACGCTGAATAATTCACTGTCATTACCGTTTTTATCATAAAATTTCGTTCTGCCGTAAATGTTATCCGTCTGAGCCGTAAATTCATCAACGGTAACTTTATTTTCCAATGCGGAAGAAACCAAACATCCCGAAGAAGAAACAGCAATCACCATTGACAATAAAACGGAAATAATTTTTTTCAATGAAATCACCTAAAACATCCCCTTATATATTTTATTATATTTATTATATAATATTTATAATAAAAAATCAATTACTATTGCAATTTTGTTAAAATTATGAAATAATATAGAAAACCAAAAGAAAAGAGGTAATATTTTTGGAAAGCAAAAAATTATTTAACAATGCCGATTGGGTAAAGTTTGAGGACGGTTGTCTGACACCTTATGTAAGAGGATTATTTGAAATCGAAAAGACGGAAAAGACGGAAATAATTATCAGCGGACTGGGTTTCTTTGAATTTTACATCAACGGTAAAAAGGGTACGGATGATATTTTTATTTCTCCCTGGTCAAACTATGCCCCGGCATACAGATCGGAAGTAAGATTTGAAAAACGGTATGAGATAAAAGAAGATATGCTTTATCGCACCTATGCTGTTAAATATGATATTACGGATTTAATCAAAAAAGGTAAAAATGCAATAGGCATCCTTCTCGGCGGAGGATGGCTGACAAAAGAAGACTATTTTAAATCAGCAAGACTGTGTTTTTCAATCGTACAAAACGGTAATGTTATATATAATTCCGGAAAAGATTTAAAATATCATGATAGTTTTATTGTGAAAAACAAGATATTATTCGGGGAAGTTCAGGATTTCAACAAGGAATTGCTCGGTTGGAATACAACGGATTTTGACGATTTAACCTGGAAAGATGTTATTGTAACAGATGACCACGGCGGTGAATACTTATTATATAACGGACCGAAAGACCATGTTCAGAGATATATCAAGCCGAAAATCGTTAAAAGATTTGATGATTACACGGTATATGATATCGGAGAGAATATCTCCTGCTTCATTTATCTTAAACTCAAAGGAGAAAAGGGCGAAGAAACAAAGGTCATCACCGCTGAATGTATTTATGATGACGGTAACCTTGCCCATATTACATATTATGTCGGGGATAATCCGCATCAGGACGTTTATATTACAGACGGAAACAAGGACAGGATATGCCATGAACATTTTATGTGGCAGGCTTGCAGATATTTTTCGGTAAGCAACAACGCAGAAGTTGTTAGGGTGGGATTTGTACATACCGATGCTGAAATAAATTCCTCCTTTGAATGTGATAATCAAACGCTTAACTGGTTATATAAAACCTTTATCAGAACGCAGTTCTCAAATATGCACTGTTCAATTCCCTCCGACTGCCCTCAAAGAGAAGCCAGAGGATATACCGGAGACGGTCAGCTTGCCATGGGTGCGGTTTTATCGGTGATTGAATGTAAGGATTTCTATCTGAAATGGATGGAGGATATTTACGACTGTCAAAACAACACAAACGGACACGTTCAATATACAGCCCCCTTAGTTGCCTCAGGCGGAGGTCCCGGCGGATGGGGATGTGCCATAAGCCATGTACCGTATATGTTTTATAAAAAATACGGCGATGTTGACACGTTACGCAAATTTTTCCCGAAAATACTGAAATATTTTGAATACCTCGAAGCACACAGCGAGAACAATCTCGTTGTCAGCGACGAGCCATGGGCATGGTGCTTGGGAGATTGGGTTCCGCCTGCGGAAGTAAAAATTCCCGAACCTCTTGTAAACAACTATTTCTATGTTCGCACATTGAATGAAGCCATTGAAATTGCGGAAATAATCGGAGAAAATGACATTATCCCCGAATTAAAACAAAGAGCGGAAATCAAGAAAAAGGCTTTGATTGACAATTATTATGATGAAAAGACCTGCAACTTTGCCGAAGATGAGCAGGGAGCAAATGCCATGATGATTGATATCGGTCTCGGTAATGAAAAGACACTTTTAAACACGGTTAAAAAGTACGAAAACTTAAAGATGTACGATACGGGAATTTTCGGAACGGATATTCTGACAAAAGTATTATTTGAAAAGGGATATGAGCAGTTGGCATTTGAGTTGCTGGCAAACAAAAAAGAAGTTTCCTTTGAACATATGCGTAGAAACAATGCCACAACCATTTGGGAAAACTGGAACGGAGAAGCATCCCACAGTCATCCTATGTTCGGAGCGGTAGTTCAATATCTTTTCACTCACCTGCTTGGTATCGGTCAGGATGAAGGCAGTTCAAAATATGATAAAATCACCGTTTCACCGAAATTTGTTGAAGGTATCAACAACGCAAAGGGACATATAACAACTCCCAACGGCATAATTTCCGTTGAATATGAGAAGAACGGCAATACGGCTGACGTAACGGTATATATCCCGGAAAATATAAAAGCCATATTCAAAACCAAGAATACCGAAAAGAGCCTTGAAACAGGAAGAAACAGAATTATAGTAAATATTTGAACTATATTCGGAATGTTAGATTAAATTCTCTTTTTTGTTTATTTAAGGAGATATTGATATGATAAAAAGATTTTTCACATCTGTTCTCGCATTTATTATTTCCCTGTCGCAATGGATTTTCACACCTGATGTTATCAGAATTGATTTCGATAATATTATTGATGAAATCAGACCTGTTCATAACGTCGGAAGAATGCCCGAATATGTACTTGACAGTAAAATAAACAAAGTATTCACCGAAGCAAATATGACTTCATGCAGAACGCACGATATTAACTGCACTGACATTCATAATATTTTTCCCGATTTTTCGGCAGATGTAAATGACGAAAATTCATATAGGTTTGAAGAAAGCGATAAAGTGTTGGCTGCTATCGTCGATACGGGAATGACACCTTTTTTCAGGCTGGGAATTTCTTACAGTAATGCACAGAAAGACCACGAACTTCTTTTACCTCCCGCAGATTATACTAAATGGGCACAGATATGTGAGCATATAATTCTTCACTATAACTACGGCTGGGCAGACGGTTTCCGTTACGGAATTAAATATTGGGAAATATGGAATGAACCTGACGGCGGTAAATATGAAGAAATTTCCGATAATGAATTTAAAACGGAAAATGTTTTCTGGCACGGTACACCGGAAGAATTTTATCGACTTTATGATGTTTCATCAAACTATCTGAAAAACAGATTCCCCGAAATAAAGATAGGCGGTTACGGCTCCTGCGGTTTTTACGCATTGACAAAAACAAATAACGTAAAATCGGGTGCCCCCGCCTACAACAAATATTTTATTGATTTTTTTCAGGGATTTCTTGACTACATAGAAGAACATCAGCCACCTATGGACTTTTTTTCGTGGCACAGTTATACCACAACCGAAGTGAATACACGCTGGATAAAATATGTAAACGAAAATCTTGAAAAAGCAGGCTACGGCGATGCGGAAGTAATCTGCGACGAGTGGAATTACAACCCCACCGAGAATGACAGGATAGACCGCCGTTACGGTGCAAATCAAGCCTCAATGCTATGTATGTTTCAGAACGAGGGGCTTGATTCAGCATATTACTACTGCGGAATTGCCACAGGTGCTCTTCATGGCGGAATGTTCTTAAAAGGCGGAAAACCTTCAACGGCTTACTACGGCTTTCTGGCATTCGGACAACTTTATAAATTGGGTAGTCAGGCGGAAATAAAAAACATAAAACTGCGTAAAGATTTATATGCCGTTGCCGCAACAGATAAAGACGGACAGGCTCTTCTTATTTCAAATGTTTCCGAAAAGAAAGACAGGAAATTAAAAATTGATGCCGGTGATTACAAAATCAATAAATGCTTTACCGTAAACAAAAACTGCGAATGGGTTGAAATTGAGTTTCCCGAAAAAATAGAAAGCGGTTCAATGCTTTACATAACATTTAAAAAATAATTTTTCAAAAGAGGTTTATCATGAAAAGAATTCTTTCATTTTTAATTTCAATTTTTATGTTTATTTCAGGACTTTTTCAGGGAGGAGCTGATTACAAAGTGAAATACACCGACAAAACTGTTCCGTTAATCGGACTTGAGGCTGTTTCGGATAAAGAGAGATTTATTGTAAATCTTGACGGCGACCACTGGAATAGCTGGCTTAACAGTTTATGCCGTAAAGGTAATGTTACCGAAGAGGCTTTGAATGAATATGTTGAATGGTATGCAAATACAGATATAACCGACCTTTTTTTCAATACTTTTTGTCAGACTTCCAATACCCCTTCCGATATTCTTTCGTTCCGCGGAAATCAGTATCTGCAAACGGAACAGGAAGGTAAACCGGTGGACAATTCCTTCTGGCAGTGTTGCCATGATATTTATTATAAGTATAAAATTGACCTTTTCAAAATATGGTTTGACAAGTGCCGTGAGAAAGGCATGAACCCGTGGATGTCATTCAGAATGAACGACTGCCACGAGCCGGATGCGGAAACTTCGTTTCTTCGAGGAGATTTGTTTTACACAGCACGCAAAAACGGATGGATGATTGGTGAGGAGTACGGTTATTACCGTAACTGTTTTAATTATGCTGTTCCTGAGATAAGACAACTTATGCTTGACTACATAAAAGAGCAACTTCTCCGATACGATGTTTACGGAATAGAACTTGACTGGCTCAGAGAAATTTTCTGCTTCGATTATAAACACGCCGACAACAACGAAATATGCAGTATAATGAATGACTTTATGCGAAAAGTAAATTCTGTTGTCAGTGAAGCTGAAAAAAAATGGAAACACGATATTAAGATAAGTGCAAGACTTACCCGTGACATTGAACAGAGCAAAGTTTACGGCTTCGATGTGAAGACGTGGGCAAAAGAAAACCTCGTTGATTCAATAACGGTTACGCCTCGATGGGCAACCTGCGACAGTGCAATGCCGATAAACAACTGGAAAACCGAACTTCCCGGTGTCGAAATTTATGCAGGTCTTGAAACACTTCTGAATGTATCAAATGATCTGAGCCACGCTTCTCACGAAGTAGTAAACGGATACATGGCACAGTACATAACGGCAGGTGCAGACGGAATTTATCTTTATAATTATTATAAATCCTCGCCCGTCAATAAGCGTTCTGATACCGTTTTTAATTCATTTTCATCTGTTGATGAGGTTATCAATTCAAGCCGCCGTCACATTGTAACATGGCAGGATATGGTTCCTGACGGCTATGAACCTTATCATCCGCTGGATACAGATATTCTTTACAAAAAACCTTTCAATCTTAATGTTGAAACAGGTTTTATTCCTGAAGGAAGTAAGGTAAAAATCAAACTTGGCTTCAACAGAAAGATGAATAAAAAGCAGATAGAGGTTTCTGCAAACGGAATAGAATGTAATTATGCCGGAGGAACCGTAATTAAAGGTGATAACGGCGGCGGAGACGAAACTGAAAAAGCATATTCAGAGGGAGAAGTTTATTTCTATGAATTCCTCTGCCCGCAAAACCGTTTCCCGGGAAATATAGTTTCTGTTACCGCTCAATCAAACAGAGTTCTACCCGTAACGGTAAAATACTGTGAAATAGATATAAATCAAGATAAACTTACTGATTGATATTTATTTGTCGGGTACGGTTATAAGACATTTTGCCTCAAATAATACTGTAATACGGCAATTTGGATTTTATCTTTTTTTATACATAATCAATTCCGGATTTTTTCCGTCACATTCATAAGTGCAGACCAAAATAAATTCCATATTTGCAAGCACTCCGAAGCATCTGTCTCCGCCGAATTCACATTCAAGTTGGTTTCCGAGATAGGTTGTCTGATCGTTCAGAAACTTGACGTAAACTCCGTTAGGAAGTCGGTATTCAAGATTAACATATTGACCGACAAGTGCATTCAGTTTTTCTACCTTCGGCATTCCGTCGATATGTAATGCATTGATTTCATCAATCAGAATTTTCTTGAATTTTTCAAATTCACCGTTATCACTGAGTTTTTCATACCGTTTCCAATAATCAAGTTTTGGTAACATCTCTTTCATATAGGAACGTGCCTGTTCCTCGGTAAAATTTTCATTTACCATATTTTTTACGCACACTTCAATCAGATCATCCATATTGCCATAGGTATATGTGCCGTCAGCATAACACCATTTGCAGTAATCCTCATTGAGTGTTCCGTCAGAGTTATGACTGATAATCGAGTCCTCCAAAGGCATACCGCAACATTGACAGATCAACTGATGGGGAGACCCCAGCAATGTATTGATAGAAACATTAAAGATTTTTGAAAGCAACTTTAATGTTTCGGAATTCGGTACCGTTTCTCCCTTTTCCCAACGTGATACTGCCTGCCGTGTAACAAACACCTTTTCCGCCAACTCGTCCTGAGTCATTTTGTACTTTGTACGAAGCTCATATATAATATCTTTTGCTTCCATGGAAATTCCCCCGATAACTTTTTCTTGCAGTATATCATAACATTTCATAAGTTACAAGCAACTTGTTGTTGCTCGCAAGTATATAATTTGCTTCAATAATCCGTCAAAGCAAGTTAGGACTCCTCTCTTTATAAAATGACACCGTTATAACAAAAAAGTTGTCGAAAGACTTAATCAAAAAATCCTTCAACAACTTTAAAATCATTTAATTATGCATTAAATTATATTCTCGCTACGCCTGTTTCACGTGCTGCCTTAGCAACGGCGGCGGCAACAGTTTTGCCGACTCTTTCGTCAAATGCTTTCGGGAGAATGTAATCAGGTCTTAATTCCTCGTCGGAAACAAGTGATGCAATGGCATTTGCAGCGGCTATCTTCATTTCCTCATTGATATCGCTTGCTCTGACATCAAATGTACCTCTGAAAATTCCGGGGAATGCAAGAACATTGTTGATCTGATTCGGGAAATCGCTTCTTCCTGTTCCTACAACCTTTGCACCTGCTTTAAGAGCGAGGTCAGGCATAATTTCCGGTGTGGGATTTGCCATTGCCATAACGATTGCATCGTCAGCCATGGACTGTACCATTTCTTCCGTTACACATCCGGGAGCGGATACACCGATGAAAATATCAGCACCCACAAGTGCATCTTTAAGGGAACCTCTCTTATGATTTTTATTTGTGAAGTCTGCGATATCCTGCTTTGCAGGTGCAAGGTCATCACCGTCGCAGATGATACCTTTACGGTCGCACATAATAACATCACCGATACCCATACTTACGAAAAGTTTTGCAATAGCAACACCTGCCGCACCTGCACCGTTAAATACTGCGGTGCAATTTTTAATATCTTTCTTAACGATTTTAAGAGCATTGATAAGAGCGGCAGAGCATACAACTGCTGTTCCGTGCTGATCATCATGGAAAATCGGAATATCTGTTTTCTCTTTAAGTTTCTTTTCAATTTCAAAACATCTGGGAGCGGCAATATCCTCAAGGTTAATACCGCCGAAACTTCCGCTGATGAGTGCAACTGTATTTACAAACTCGTCAACATCCTTTGTCTTAACACAAAGCGGGAATGCATCTACATCACCGAACTCTTTAAAGAGAACGCATTTACCTTCCATAACGGGCATACCTGCTTCCGGTCCGATATCACCCAGACCGAGTACGGCAGTACCGTCTGTGATAACAGCACACAAATTCCATCTGCGGGTAAGTTCATAGGATTTATTTATATCCTTTTGAATTTCAAGACAGGGCTGTGCTACACCGGGAGTGTAAGCAAGTGAAAGATCTTCCTTATTATTTACTTTTGCACGGGCAACAACTTCAAGTTTACCCTTCCATTCTCCGTGAAGACGGAGAGATTCTTTTGCGTAATCCATTTTATTTTTCCTTTCTCAGCATACAAATTTAACTGCGGTGCTGACTAAAATTATTTCTCCCAGGGGAATGTGTAATCAAGTTTAAGGTCATCACGAACCTTGTTCATCTCTGCCTGAACAGCATCGTTAATCGGAACACCGCTGTCTTTACGGCTGAGCCATACTTCATACTCTTTTTCACCTGCGGAGTAAATTCTCTCTGCACCGGGGGCTTTCTTAGAAGCACGAACAGAGCGGATAATATCTCCCGCTTTCTTTCTTGTAAGTTCTTCACCGAGGAAATGATTTGTATCAATAGCGATGAAGAAATGTCCGAGATGATAAGGAGCAATATTTCCGTTTTCGTCTTTTCCGTCAAGGGCTTTACCGTAGTTACCGTCCTGAAGAACAGCGGAAAGGAGTTCAACTACCATTGCATAACCGTAACCTTTATATCCGCCCAGTGCTTCACCGATTCCGCCGAGAGTTGTAAGTGCAGCTGTGCCGTTTCTGATTTGCTTCAAAGCAACACCTGCATCACCTTCAACAGGCTTACCGTCAAGGTCAACTATTGTTCCGGGATGAACGTCCTCTTTAATTCTCTCATAATATTCAATTTTACCGTTCTGTGTGATTGATGTTGCACAGTCGAAAACAAAATCAAATTCTTCATCTGTGGGAATACCGATAGTAAGGGGGTTTGTTCCGAACATACCTTCAACACCGAATGTAGGTGCAACGGAAGGACGTGCGTTTGTACCGGTAATACCGATCATACCCTCTTTTGCAGCCATTGATGCATAATATCCTGCAATACCGTAATGGCATGAATTACGAACTGCAACCATACCTAAACCGTATTCCTTAGCCTTATCCATTGCCATTCTCATTGACTTGTATCCGATTACCTGTCCCATTCCGTCATGTCCGTCAACTACCGCAGTTGTGGGAGTTTCTTTAATGATTTCATAGTTTGTTACAGGGTTCTGGATGCCTTTAACAATTCTGTCAATGTAGATTGGTTTGAAACGGTTACAACCATGAGATTCAATACCTCTTTTGTCTGACTCAAGAAGTACATCCGTACAGATTTCCGCATCTTTACGAGGTACTCCGACACCTACGAAAGCGTCTGTAATAAAGTCAGCTGCTGTTTTCCAATCAAGAACTACCTTTGCCATTTTTATGACTCCTTTATAAAAATATTTTTAAACTATTTTGTGCCGAAGGGTGTAAACAAATTCAACAACCCTTCAATTATATATTTCGGAATAT
Source organism: Acutalibacteraceae bacterium (assembly GCA_045643165.1). Lineage (GTDB taxonomy): Bacteria > Bacillota > Clostridia > Oscillospirales > Acutalibacteraceae > SIG575. The sequence continues at coordinate 28,558 of JAZUKF010000211.1, forward strand.
TTTTAACTCTTTCGCCTTTGCGGTAATGACGTTTATGAGGCGGAAAAATTTCCGTTTTCATTTCATCACAATACAAAATCGACTTCGTTTCAATATTCTTAATATCATTTTCATCAAGGGTAATCAATCTGACTCCCCTTTTTGCTCCGTCCCCACGGGATTCAAACCCACAGGTTCGTGTTGCACCCAGCAAAATTCCTTCATCCGTTTTTGAAAGATAATCGTTATAATGATCATGTCCGAAAAATACAGCCAATACATCATTCCGTTCAAGGAAAGCATCGTATTCACCCTTATTCTCCGTACCGCCACCAACACTTTTTACAAGTTCGCCGTCAACATATTTTTCTTTATCAAGGACGAAATACTTACCTTTAAAATTGTGCTGTCCTTCAACCGCTCCGCTGACGGAAGCATCAACAGATGATAATACTTTTGTATAAACTTCCTGCAAAGGAACGTGCTGAAAAATAATTGTGGGAATTTTCTTGCCGTTCTCCTTTTCAAGACGGATTGAATTATCCTTATACCTTTCAATCTGCTTCTCCGAAACAGGAACAATATCCGAACCGCTTGAACCTCTGCGTGAACCGGAATCAAAAAGATAAAGATTGAAAATAGTTTTTTCACCGCTTTTATCTTTTATTTCAACTCCGTAATCGCCGAAACCCTTTCGATAAGAAAACCTGAACGGTACAAGACATTCAGAATATTTTCGGTAACGGTTCATCTGATAAGTTTTCGGACAATACGTTTCCTCATCATGATTTCCGAAGCAAAAAACAAAGGGAATTTTCCTTCTGTTTACCGGAGAAACAACACCTTCAATGGCTTTCATAACGGAAAACGGTGTGGAAAGAAACCATCCTCCCGTAACCATATCCCCCGTCATAACCACAAGGTCCGGTTTATATTTATCCAAAACCGTTTCAACAAATTCCATCGGTTCAGAATACGGTTGGTCGGAATTATGCCAATCGGTAATATGTAAAATACTGAATTTTCCGTTTTTGTCAAATTTCAGTATTTTTTTATTATGCATGTTCTTCCCAATCCATAGAACGCTGTACGGCACGTTTCCAGCCGTTACAGAGTCTGTCTCTTTCTTCCTTATCCATTACAGGGAAGAATACACGGTCAATCTCACGAAGTTCTTCAAGTTCATCTGTCGATTCCCAGAATTTTACCGCAAGACCTGCAAGAAATGCAGCACCCAAAGCGGTGGTTTCAACCATTTTAGGACGGTTTACCGGTGTTCTGATAAGGTCAGACTGAATTTGCATCATAATATTACTTACACTTGCACCGCCGTCAACACGTAATTCCGCAAGTTTTATTCCGGAATCGCTGTTCATGGCTTCAAGCAAATCATTCATTTGATATGCGATACTTTCAAGTACACTTCTTGCAATATGAGCACGGTTTACACCTCTCGTAAGTCCCACAATGCATCCTCTGGCGTACATATCCCAATAAGGAGCACCGAGGCCGGTGAAAGCAGGTACAAGATAAATACCGTTTGCATTTTCAACACTTTCCGCAAGTTCATCACAACGAGCGGCATTATCTATAAGATGAAGTTCATCACGAAGCCACTTGATAACAGAGCCGGCATTAAATGCACTGCCTTCTATGGAATATGTTACTTTTCCGTCAAGTCCCCATGCAACACCGGAAACAAGATTGTTTTCGGAAACTACACGTTTGTCGCCTGTGTTCATAAGAAGGAAACAGCCTGTTCCGTATGTATTTTTTGCCTGACCGGGATTAAAACAACCCTGACCGAACAATGCGGCAGGCTGGTCGCCGATGGCACTGCAAACAGGAACGCCTGCAAGTTCTTCAAGACCGATAATATTATCTCCCACATATCCGTAAACTTCACTTGACTGCTTAACTTCGGGAAGCATACTCATGGGAATTTCCAGTTCTTTACAAAGATACTCATCCCAGCAAAGTTTATCAACATCAAAAATCATCGTTCTTGAAGCATTGGAATAATCCGTTACATGAACTTTACCGCCGGTAAGGTTCCAGATAAGCCATGTATCAATGGTGCCAAACAGAAGATCGCCTTTTTCGGCAAGTTCTCTTGCACCGTCAACATTATCGAGAATCCACTTGATTTTAGTAGCGGAAAAATAAGCATCAATAAGAAGTCCCGTTTTTTCCTTAACATAGGGTTCAAGACCTCTTTCTTTCAATTCCTCGCAATAAGAAGCGGTTCTTCTGCACTGCCATACTATTGCATTGTAAACGGGTTTACCTGTATGCTTATTCCATACAATAGTAGTTTCACGCTGATTTGTAATGCCGATACCCGCAACCTGTTTCGGAGAATATTCTCCGTCCAAAAAGAGTTGAGTTATTGAGTTAAACTGCGTGTAGAGAATTTCCATAGGATCATGCTCTACCCAACCGGCATTGGGATAAATCTGATTAAATTCCTTCTGTGCTTTCGCAACAATGGAACCTTTTTTGTTAAATAAAACAGCTCTTGAACTCGTCGTACCCTGGTCAAGAGAAAGAATGAAACGCTCTGCCATATTTACCGCCCCTTTTCATATTTAATAAAAAAGAGAGAAACAGCCACAACTTACCCCGGCTTACGCAGAGGTAAATCGCTTCTATTTCTCTCATAATCTCCATAGAAAACACTCAAATTCTATTTTATTCTATAACATTATATATCATAAACCTTTATTTGTAAAATGTCAATAAATATTTGAAAAATTTACTTATACAGTCGAAATTTTTCTTCTGCAAAAATCTTTATGTCTGTTAATCTATTGTCTGCTGTCTGAAAAAAACAGGCTGACGATCGAATCAGCCTGTTTTAAAATTGTTGGTATTTTAATGAAATTTTCTCATTTCAAATAAATATTATGCAAGGATTATTTATACCAAATCCAGCCGAAGAGGAAGATAACAATCAACCACTGACCGAAGGAATATTTTACATTTACCGTGCAGGTGTCGGAAACGGTGTTACCGATTTCATCTGTACCTGTGCAAGTAATAGTAACCGAACCTTTTTTCACACCGTAAACATTGCCGTTTTCATCAACGGTAGCAATGTTTTCGTCAGATGACGAATATTCAAGAGAATAATTTATACCGGGTTCAACATCAATTTGCGGAGAGAGATTTAAGGTTTTACGTAAATTGATATTTGTATCAGGAAGTGTTATTTTATTTAGTCCCGGAACAAATACAAATTTTGCAACAAGATTGATATTTTCTTTAGCAACAAACGAATATTCCGAATCGGAAGAAACAAGAACGCCGTTTTGATACCAGCCAAGAAAATCTCCGCCTTTTTCCGTCTTTTCGGCTTTAAGGTTTACATAATCACCGCTTGATACAGTTATTGACTCCGAAGCAAATCCGCCATTTTCAACATTCACCGTAATTGAAACAGGCTTTACCTCTTCGCCGATCTGAGAGGCTTCAAGAATATTACCTTTTTCATCTTCAAGTGTATAATCTTCAAGTACAAAATCATCCGTACCCATTTCACCGGTCATGGTAAATCCGTCGGTGATATTTACATCGAAGAAATTGGATCTTGCAACCTCATTACCATCATTATCAAAAGTTGAAACGGTATAATCCATTTTACCTGTATCGTTACCGATAAGTTTGATTTCATAATCGCCGTCGGAGGGAATCCAGAATTGTTTTGATTCACCCTCAACTGTCATAACAACAGAATTTTCTTTAGCCGCAACAGTTTCATCAACAATATTATCAACTATTTTCCCCACAAGTTCCCCTGTTGTTTTATCATAAATTTCCACATCAACAGGGCAGTTAACAGAATTTTCAAATCCTTTTCGATCTTTCTTTATCTGGCTTTCACTCATTGACATCATAAATGCACAGTAAGTTTCGGCTCTGTGAGCATCTTCAAAATAATTCGCCCATATTCCGTTATTATTACCTACAAAATAATTAACAATATCCCCAATGACAGATGAAGTCCCTATTTTTTTAATTGTAAAAGCAGCAATTAATTCCGACTTTGCTTCCTCTTTTTGCTTGCTTCCTTTTTTACCGGCACAATACTTGCATAATGTATTATTAAAGAACTGCTGAATTGATATTTTATCACCAAAATATTTAAAATCTTTTTTGTACATTTTACCCACGTTGGGACAGTTTTTGAACATAGATTTGATTACTTTATATGTTGCTTCTTCACCCTTTGCAAAAGGTTTATATTTATCTCCGGTAAAGCGGGTAAAATGGTTTTGCATTTCATTAAGGTATGTACTGTAATTCTTTGTATTAGTTTTACTGGGCAGAACATAAGTTGTACCGTATCTGCCGTAATTCCAACCGTTGAGCATAACTTTTGTTACAAAATCTTCGGGATTTACGATATTGAAAATACGTTTATACTGATCGTAATTTCTTTCGGGAAGAGTTGTAACATTGGGAGTTGCGAAAGCATAGGTATATATATTTTCCGCATTTGCATACTGCTGATTTTTAATAAGGTCGGCGGCAACAAGGTTTGCCGTTGCGGCACCTCTTGAATGACCGGTGATAAGGATTTTAAGGTTATCCTTGCTGACACCCGAAGATTTTATATAATCATCAAGTTTGTCCATTACATAATTCTTTGCGTTGTTAAATCCCTTATGTGTATCACCTGTACCGGGATCGAAGTTTGAATACCACTGGTCAAGATATGAACCGATAAAACCTGCAAAAACAAGAGTGTATTGCTTACCGTTTACATTGATTTTTCTGTTTGCAAGAAAATAGTTAACTTCTTCCCTGCCGGCGGCGGGCTGGATTTCGATTCCGAACATACCCGTTTTTTCAAGTGCCGATTTTAAATTCGATTTATCTCCGTCATCGTAACCTATCATGGCAAATTGAGAACACAATCTGGCTAAATTGTGATTATAATTTTTGGAATCAGATTTAAACCATTCTTGCTTGAAATTCAATGTTGTTGAGCCTTTTTCTTTGTCAATGACAAAGGAAACATCTTTATTGATGGCATCTCCTGAAAATATTACTACAACACCGGAAGGAATTGAATTTGAACCCTTTGATATACTATCCCATTGTGATTTTGTGCCGAGATAGTAAATATTTTTTAATCCGGTGCAACCGTAAAATGCAGAACGTCCGATACTTGTTACACTGTTCGGGATCGTAATGCTTGTTAATCCGGTGCAACCGTCAAATGCTCCATATCCGATACTTGTTACACTGTCCGGGATAACTGTATTTTTACATCCTGCGATTAAAGTGTTGGTTTTTGTTTTAATTATCGCATTACAGTTATTTCGGCTGTCATACACCTTATTTTTGCTGTCAACGGAAATACTTGTTAATCCGGCGCAATCTTCAAATGCAGAATTTCCGATACTTGTTACGCTGTTCGGGATTGTTATTCTTGTTAATCCGGTGCAACATCTAAATGCATCTACTCCGATACTTGTTACACTGTTCGGGATAGTGATGCTTGTTAATTCTTTGCAATAAGCAAATGCACTTCCTGCAATAGTTTTAGTACCGGATTTTATTGAATAACTTCCGGATATTGATTGTTTTGCTTCAATCAAATGATTACCGATATACAAAACTCCGTCTTTCCAATTTGATGAATTATTGTAATATCCGGTATTGGAAAATGCAGAACCTCCGATACTTGTTACGCTGTTCGGGATTGTTATGCTTGTTAATCCGGTGCAACCTTCAAATGTAGAATATCCGATACTTGTTACGCTGTTCGGGATTGTTATTCTTGTTAATCCGGTGCAACCTTCAAATGTAGAATATCCGATACTTGTTACGCTGTTCGGAATTGTTACGCTTGTTAATCCGGTGCATTCGTAAAATGCATAACTTCCGATACTTGTTACACTGTTTCCAATCGTAATGCTTGTTAATCCGGTGCAACCTTCAAATGCTCCATATCCGATACTTGTTACACTGTTCGGAATTGTGATGCTTGTTAATCTGGTGCAATATCCAAACGCCCAATCTCCGATGCTTGTAACACT
>JAZUKF010000212.1:0-15267 GCA_045643165.1 Acutalibacteraceae bacterium
CTGTCAGCGTCTTTTTCATCAATAAGAACAGAGATTTTTATCTCACTTGTGGAAATCATCTGAATGTTTACGCCGATTGCGTAAAGTGCTTCAAACATTTTTGCCGCTGTACCGGGATGTGTTTCCATACCTGCACCCACGATGGAAACCTTTGCGATATTGCTGTCGCAGATAATTTTACAATCAAGAAATTCTTCAAGAAGTTTGACTGCTTTTTCGGCATTATCCACCGTTGTTGTAAAGGAAATATCCTTTGTTCCGTCTCTGCCCACAGACTGTAAAATAACATCAACGTTTATATTTTTTGAGGCAAGTTTATTGAAAACTCTGAATGCCACACCCGGAGTGTCCGAAAGACCTACGAGAGATATTCTGGCAACGTCGGTGTCTTTTGTAACACCTCTTACTAACATTTTTTCCATTTTTGCAACCTCCTTGACAATAGTGCCCGGTTTATTGGTAAGGCTTGAAAGGACTTCAAGCTCAACATTATATTTTTTCGCCATTTCAACGGAACGGTTATTGAGTACCTGCGCACCTAATGTTGCAAGTTCAAGCATTTCGTCATAGGTGATTTCTTTAAGTTTTTTAGCATTTGCAACCTTTCTCGGATCGGCGGTATAAACGCCTTCAACATCAGTGAAAATCTGGCATTTATCCGCATGAAGGGAAGCGGCAATGGCAACGGCACTTGTGTCGGAGCCGCCACGTCCGAGGGTGGTAAGGTCATCGTATTTGTTTATTCCCTGGAAACCGGCAACAACCACAATTTTTCTCTTATCGATTTCCGTGCGAAGCCTGTCGGGATTTATATTGTGAATTCTTGCTTTCCCGTGGGATGAACTTGTGTAGAAGCCTGCCTGCCATCCTAAAAGGGAAATAACGGGACATCCCAAATGCTCTATTGCCATGGAGAGAAGTGCAATCGAAATTTGCTCTCCCGATGTGAGAAGCATATCCATTTCTCTCAAGGAAGGATTGGGGGAAATTTCCTTTGCCTTGGCAATAAGATCGTCGGTGGTGTCGCCCTGTGCAGAAACTACAACTACAACATCGTTACCGTTTTTATATGTATCGGTAACTATTTTTGCAACATTGTTGACTCTTTCGGCATTTGCAACGGAACTGCCGCCGAATTTCTGAACAATCAGACTCATTTGAAAAACTCCTTTTTCGGGGATTGTAAATATCAGAACAATCTGATAACAGACTGAACGTCAAATCCGTTGATAACGGAACAGTTTTCTAAAAGTTTACGTTTAATATCGGAAGGCGTAATAAAAGCAATTTCATCCTTCGGAGCATTATCACGATTAAGGAACGTAACATTACCAAAGGTTTCGGCGATTGATTTTTTCGCTTCGTCAATATGGGATGCAAAACCTCTGACATAGAGTTTTGAAAGCAACTCTTTCGGAGAAACGAGATAATTGTCGCAGGCATCCTCCCATGAATAATTGATTTTTGTGTCTTTACTTATGGCACAGTCGATGACGTCGGCAACAACAGCACTTGCGGTGGGTAATTTTCCCGCACCTTTTCCGTAAAACACAACTTCGTTTACTGCGTTTCCGTCAACAAGAACGGCATTGAATACATCGTTGACGTTGGCAAGGGGACTTGAACAGGGAATAAGTGCCGGACTGACCTCGGCGGAAACTTTTTCATCGGGACTTTTTGATGCGGTGCCGAGAAGTTTGATAACATGACCGAAGTTTTTAGCATATTCAACATCTGCAAGTGAAATTTTTGTAATACCCTCAATTTCAATGTCATCGGGATAAATATGTTTGCCGAAAGCGAGGGAAGCGAGAATACAGATTTTTCTGCCTGCATCAAAGCCTTCAATATCGTTTGTAGGATCTTTTTCGGCATAGCCGTTATCCTGAGCAAGTTTTAATGCCTGTTCAAGGCTCATATTTTCCGTAATCATTTTAGTGAGGATGAAGTTTGTTGTACCGTTGAGAATACCGGCAATTTTTGTTATTTCGTTTGCCGCCATACATCTTGATATGGGACGGATAATGGGTATCCCTCCGCCGACACTTGCTTCAAAAAGGAAATTGATATTTTGTTTTTTTGCAATTTTTAAAAGTTCACAGCCGTGTTTTGCAACAAGTTCTTTGTTGGATGTAACAACGTTTTTCCCCTTTTCGAGACATTGACGGACAAAGGTATATGCCGGATTAACACCGCCCATTGTTTCAACAACGATTTTAATTTCATCATCATTCAGAATATCGTTAAAATCCTTAGTAAATTTGTCTTTATACGGTGAATCGGGAAAATCACGAAGATCGAGAATTCGTTTGACCTCAAGACTTTTTAGCTTATTCTTTTTTACGATAATGTCGTTATTGATGTCGATAACTTCTGCAACACCGGAGCCGACAACACCGTAACCCATAATAGCAATATACAAAATAATCGTCCTTTCAATGGAAATTACCCTTTATGATAAATTCTATTATAACATATTATGTTTATTTAATAAAGACTATTTTGAAAAATTATGTATTTTTTGCAAATTTTGTTATGTTTTGATTGAGTTTTTCATTTCTTTAGTATAATATATATATATAATGATGATATATCATGATGGGAAGTGAAAAAAATGGAGAAAAAAATTGAAAAAAAGAGAAAAACGATAATCAATTTAGTTTACTATGCAATGCTGTTACTGTTGTTTTATTTCTTTATGAGATATGCGTTCGGAGTTTTGTTTCCGTTCATCCTGGCATTTTTTGTTGCCATGATACTTCAAAAACCCATAAACAAATTGACGGAAAAAACTCATATAAAAAAATCAATCGTTTCAGCGGTTATCATTCTTTTGCTGACGGGAATTATCATTACTTTGATTTCCCTTTTGGGTGTGAAGATTTTTTCGGCATTTAAGGATTTCGGAGATTATTTGAGAATTAAGTTCGGCGATATTCCGAATACTCTTGAAAGAATAAGAGTGTGGACAAACGGTAAAATGAAATTTTTACCCGATTCTCTCGAAGCAAGTTTTAAATCAAGTTTTGATACATTTATTGATTCTCTTAAAATTCAGATTTCCGATAAACCTGTTGATGCACCTGTGAGAGCAGGGGGCATTATGTCAACCGGAATAGTTAAAACTCTGTTAAGTAAAATCAATTTTTCAACCATCACGTCTTCTTTAAGCGGTGTTTTAACTACGGCGAAAGCAATTCCTTCCGTTCTTATTGCGGTCGTTGTCAGTGTAATTTCCTGTTGTTTTATAGCAAGTGATTACGATAATATTGCAATTTTCCTTAAAAATCAATCCGCAAAAAGGAATAATTCTCTGGGCAGAGCAAAACAAATTGTTTTAAGTTCTCTGAAAAAACTCATAAAGGCATACGGTTTAATTATATTGATAACATTTGCGGAAATGTTTATCGGTCTGTATGCACTGAAACTTTTCGGCATATATAAAGGAAAATGGATTTTCTTTATCTCCGTCGGTACGGCGTTATTGGATATTTTGCCTGTTTTCGGTACGGGTACTGTGCTGATACCCTGGTCATTATATCTGTTGATTTCCGGTGATGCTCCCATGGGAATTGCTCTGCTTGTTTTATATGCCTTCATTACGGTTATGCGTCAGTTTATTGAACCGAAATTTGTTGCGGGGCAACTCGGATTGCCTCCGTTCATAACCATTATGGGAATGTATATCGGTGTCAAATTATTCGGTATTATCGGATTGTTTATTGTACCTCTTGCGATAATTCTTATAAAAATCCTGAATGACGAAGGTGTTATTCATCTTTGGGAAAATAAAAAGGAAGAAGAAAAACCGAAGTCGGAACAAAAAACTTAATAAAATAAAAAATGTGGTTGTAAAATAATCCCGAGAAAACAAATACCCGAGAGTGAAAAACTCCCGGGTATTTTTTACGAAAAAGAGGGCTGTTCTCTTTCAAAAACAGTCCAAACACAGTATAATAGTTCCGACAAATTTTTTGGTAAACAATTTGGTAAGTCTGCATTGCCGGACACGATAAACACTATATACCGCTCTATTTGTTTTTCTTTTGTACTATATATTGTATCTTATCAGTCCAACGGCTTCATCGTCGGGAACAATAAAACGTCACGAATCGAGGCACTGTCTGTCAGGAGCATTGCAAGACGGTCGATACCCATACCCATACCGCCTGTGGGGGGCATACCGTATTCAAGAGCGGTAACAAAATCATCATCAAGCATATTTGCTTCCTCGTCGCCCTTCTCACGAAGTTCAAGCTGACGTTTGAAACGCTGATACTGATCTATACCGTCATTAAGTTCGCTGTAAGCATTTGCAAATTCTCTGCAAGTGATAAACAACTCGAAACGCTCTGTAAGATGCGGAGCGGAGGGTTTACGCTTTGTGAGAGGTGAAACCTCAACGGGATAATCCATAATAAATGTGGGTTGAACAAGTTTTTCTTCAACAAATTCTTCAAATGCCTCATTAAGAATTGTTCCCCATGATGCATCTTCATCAATTTCGATGCCGAGTTTTTTGGCAACTTCTCTTGATTTTTCGTCATCACCTTGGAATTCGTTAAAATCAACACCTGCATATTCTTTAACCGCATCAATCATTGTAAGTCTTCTGAAAGGCTTTTCAATATCAATCTCGGTTCCCTGATATGTAATATTCAATGATCCGCAGGCTTCCATTGCCGCATTGCGGATAAGAGCCTCGGTAATATCCATCATTCCGTAATAATCAGTATATGCCTGATACAGTTCAATCGTTGTAAATTCCGGGTTATGCTTTACATCCATACCCTCATTTCTGAACTGTCTGCCGATTTCGTAAACTCTTTCCATTCCGCCGACGATCAATCTCTTAAGATAAAGTTCGGGAGCAATTCTCATATACATATCTATATCAAGAGCATTGTGGTGAGTGATAAACGGACGTGCATTTGCTCCGCCGGGTATCGTATTAAGCATAGGAGTTTCAACCTCGATAAAATTGATTTTATCAAGATAGGAACGCATGGATGTTATAATTTTACTTCTTTTTATAAATGTATCCTTAACTTCGGGATTAACAATCAAATCAAGATAACGCTGACGGTAACGGGTGTCAACATCTTTAAGTCCGTGGAATTTTTCCGGAAGAGGAAGGAGAGATTTTGAAAGCAATCTGATTTCCTTTGCATGAACGGAAATTTCGCCACGTCTTGTACGGAAAACAAATCCCATAATTTCAACAATATCACCGATATCCCATTTCTTGAACTCGGCAAATTCTTCTTCTCCGATATCATTGATACGAACATAAACCTGCATTCTTCCTGAACGGTCGTGAATGTCGATAAAATTCGCTTTACCCATATCACGCCATGTCATAATTCTTCCGCAAATGTAAACATCCTGTCCCTCAATGTTATCAAACTGTTCAACTATTTCCGCCGCAGTAATGGTCTGCTTTGCGGTTGTAATCTCATAGGGATCCTTACCCGCCTTCTGAAGTGCTTCAAGTTTTTCAAGACGGATCTGTCTTTGCTCGTTTATATCAACCTGTTCTTCTTCAACTTCTTTGTTTTCAACGTCTGCCATATTATTATGTTCCTTCCTTGGTTATCATTTGCGACAGCCTTAATATTACTTGGATATTTCTAAAATTTCAAATGAAAGAATACCCATAGGAGTTTCAATATTAACACTTTCTCCGCAGCCGTGTCCTATAAGACCGGCACCGATGGGAGACTGTGCCGATATTATACCGTTATCGGGATCGGACTCTTTTTCACCGAGAATTTTATATTCAAGAATTTCATCAAATTCAATATCTTTGATTTTTACTCGTGAGCCCACATGAACCATTTCATCGCTGATTGAATCCTCATCAATAATTCTTGCATTTTCAAGAGTATCTTCAATTTCGGTAATACGGCTTTCCATTTTACCCTGTTCGTTTTTTGCTTCATCATATTCACTATTTTCGGAAAGGTCACCGTAAGAAAGAGCTACCTTAATTTTTTCCGCAATATCATCTCTTCCGGTAGTTGTAAGGTATTCAAGTTCGGCTTTAAGTTTATCATAGCCTTCTTTAGTCAATAAAATTTCTTCTGCCATAACAAAATCCTCCAAATTTAACTTCTTAATCATAAATTGAAATAGATTTTTTCATATCCATATAGAGTTTATTATACCATAAAATATAAATCTGTCAAGTATCTGAAAGGGCTAAATCCCTGATATCACGCAAAGAAACATCTTTTCCGAACAGCATGATTTTCGAAAATGATTCATTTAAAAGCATTTTCGCTCCGTTCAGTTCATACAATGCGGCGGCAAAGGGTAACGACTCAACAAAATCCGGCTTTACCGACATAATTTCCTCGCCGAGAGTTATTCCCTTTCCGGAAACAACATTATCATAAATTATATCCGCATTACCGCAAAAAGCAAGCCTTGCTTCACCCATTTTCAGATAATCATACTTATCGGCCATTATAAATTCATCATTACTTTTTTCATCATAATCACGTATTTTAACCGTCGCACCGTATTCCTCCATTATTTTCTGTGATGAAAAAAAGTATTGCCGTATTTCATCTGTATATACGGTAATTTGAGAAACAAACATTATGATTTTTTCAAGATAATTACAGAGTATTCCTTTTCTGTCATAAAAAGAAACATTGATTTTACCCCTGTTTTTTATCTCCTGCATTACCTCGGTAAAAAATTTATACATAAGCATTGTTTCAAGATTATTTCCGTTAAAAGTCTTAAATCCCAAGCAGGCAGGCGGAAGATAATCTTTATTAAAAAGAAGTGTTTTCTCGCTTTCATTTAAAGATGCACTTATTCTGTTCCAATCAATACCTTTTTTCAGAATTTTTACTTCACAGACAAGAAAAGGTGAAAATCCCTTTTTGCAAACATAGTTTTTTCTTATAATATCCTGTCCCAATGCACTTTTTATTCTGCCTCTGATACTTTTTTCTTCCGGCAGGAATTTTATCACCGTAAACATAAAAACACCTCCCACACAAAATATGTGCAGAAGGTGAAATTTATTACTGTTAAATATACGGAGCCGGGTTCATCGTAGTACCCCACATTCCGTTACGAATTTCGAAATGACAGTGAGCACCTGTTGAATTACCGGTTGAACCCATTATGGCAATCTGCTGTCCCTGTTTAACCTTTTGACCAACGGAAACCTTAAAGGCATAATTGTGTCCGTATAATGTCAGATATCCGTCCGGATGAGTGATCATAACCGTATTACCGTATCCGGAAACCCAACCGACATAACTTACCGTACCGGCTTTTGCAGCAACAATGCTTTTTGTAAATGGACCGGTTTGACCGCCTGCACCGCCACAGGAAATATCTATTCCGGAATGAAGTTTATAAACACCGGTAACCGGGTTAGTTCTCATACCGTAAGGTGAAGAAATATAAGCATCCGAATAGGGAACAGGATTTATATATCCCGACGGATTTGAGGACGGAGAATAATTTACTCCTGCATTTCCGCCCGTAATAATCGCCTGAATCTGACTTTCAATCTGTGCTTCCTGTGTCTGCAATCTTGAAATCTGATTTTTATATGCAGCACTTTCCTTATTAAGCTTCGAAAGAGCCTCATTTGCCTCTGCATATTTTAAAGAAATTTCATTTTGCTTATCTGTATAAACTTTCTGTTCCTCTTCAAGTTCATTAACCTTTTCTTCAAGCACTGCCTTTTCTTCATTCAAAGACTTTTTATCGGCATTTAATGCTTCGGTCTGTTTCTTTAACTCTTCTTCAAGTTTAAGACATTCCTGAATTTTAGCAACAAGAGATTTTACGATTTTATCATCATTATCCGCAATTCTTTTAAGCATTTCGGCAGTTGTGAGATAAGATGACATATCCTCGGCGCTTAAAAGAAGTTCAAGCGTTGACGCATTGCCCGCAATATATGTTGCACGAAGTCTTTTTGCAAGGGCTTTTTTAATCTCAACGATTTCGTCCTGAGTTTTTTTCATCTTATCCTTATTGTCGGATATTTCTTTTTCGGTCTTTGCTATTTTCTTATTTATAGACTCAATCTTATCATTGGTCTTTTTGATTTCCGCATTCTGAGCATCAATCTTATTTGTATATACATCAATGTATTTCTGCAAAGAATCAATGTTATCATAAAGAGCATTGACATACTCCGCCTGTTTGGAAATGTCGCCCTTCATTGCATTGATTTTCTTTTGATTTTCCTTGATTTCACTTTCAATTTTACTTTTCTGTGCTTCAAGTTGAGATTTAGAGGATGCATTTGCAATAATGCAAAAATATGAATTAAGAAGCAATACAGATGTTAAAATTGCAGAAATAATTTTCATCATTTTATTCTTCATCTGAATCATACTCCTGTTCTTTAAGATATTTTCTTATTGATAATGCACTTCCCACAGCACCCGTACCTATTCCGATTACCATAAACGCCAGCAACAGGAACCATACAACACTGCTGAACGGAACAAATCCGTTTCCGAGAAGCAACGAGAAGGAAGAGCCCACCGATTTCAGCACAAGTTTATATACTCCGTAAACCGCCGCAAGAGATATTCCTCCCGAAACTATTCCCAAAATCATACCTTCCACCATAAACGGCCAACGTATAAACCAGGGTGTTGCACCTACGGATTTCATGATTTTAATTTCAAGACGTCTTGAGAACATTGTAATTTTAACGGTATTTGAAATAATAAACAGCGAAACAACAAACAATACGGCAATTACACCTATTCCCACATAAGTTACCGCTTTTCTTATTCTTGCAACCTGTTCGGAAAGTTCTCTGTTTTCACGAACACTTTGAACCTTATCAACACGTTTGATACTTTCAAGCGTTGAATTAAACTTTTCCAAATCGGAAAGAACGACCTTAAATGAATCGGGAAGAGGATTTTCCATTCCCTCAAACAAAGTCTGATCTCCGCCTAATTTATCAAGTTGTTCCTTAAATGCCTTTTCTTTGGAAACGAAAATACAATCCTTAACATTATTAAGACGTTTTAAATCTTCGCCTACCTTTTCCGTTTCTTCCACAGTGGCGTTATCGTCAACAAAGGCAACAATAACATTCTGGTCCTCAATGTTTGCCATGATTTTTTCCATATTCACTACAAACAATGATGCCATACCCATAAGAACAAGGCAGGAGAGAAGAACAGAAACCGAGGCAATGGACATCAGTCTGTTCAACCAGACATTTTTAAATCCCTCTTTTGTGAGGTAAAAAATACTTCCGCCTCTTTTTTCCATTATTCAGCACCCCCGTTCTCATCATCCTCTGAAGATTCTTCGTTAAGGTAAACCGAATATCTGTCACTTTGAAGATTATTATAAATTTCATCCACATCAATTTCATTTGTGTGGCCTTCTTCAACCTCTTTATCAAAGGTTTCCATAAGTTTACTTAAATTATCTACGCCGCCGGAATCGGGATAATACTCAACCGAGCCGCCGTGTTTGTTGCGTTTACTTCTGCGACGCATCTCATTTTTATCAACATATTTTTTGCTGTAATTTTCAACAAGGGGACTTTCCGTTAAATCACCGTCGGAAACAACGTTACCGCTGTCAAGAGTGATAACACGTTTATCAAACTGACGTACAAGGTCATGCTCATGTGTTACCATAATAACGGTGGTACCTTTTTCGTTGATGTCCTTTAATAAATCTACAATTTCAAAAGCCATTGTGGGATCGATATTTCCCGTAGGCTCGTCCGCCACAATAACCTTCGCCTCATTTACAAGAGCCCTGGCAAGAGCAACTCTCTGCTGTTCACCGCCGGAAAGCTCCGCAGGATAACACCTCGCCTTTTTTGAAAGACCTACACGGGTAATAACAAAGGGAACCTTTCTTCTTATCTCAGACTCCTTTGCACCTATTACACGCATTGCAAAAGCAATGTTTTCATAAACGGTCATATTGGGAATAAGACGGAAATCCTGGAATACTATACCTAAATCTCGTCTGAAATAGGGTATCTGCTTTTTCTTTAAATCATTCAGCGTTTTACCGTTAACGATTACCGTACCGGAAGAAGGAACTTCTTCACGCATAAGAATTTTAAGGAATGTACTTTTACCCGCTCCGGATGAACCCACAACAAAGACAAACTCGCCCTGTTCGATATGGATATTTACATCCTTCAACGCCTGGGTACCGTTATCGTAACGCTTTGAAACGTTAATAAAATCAATCATGAATTACTTTCCTTATCCAATCTTAAAATTTAACGGGATTTGCATCAAGGTATTTTTTAACCATAAGAGCAACTTTAAATACTATTGCATCATCAAACTCTCTCAAGTCAAGACCTGTAAGTTTCTTGATTTTTTCAAGTCTGTAAACAAGAGTGTTTCTGTGAACAAAGAGTTTTCTTGATGTTTCGGAAACATTAAGGTTGTTTTCAAAGAATCTCTGAATTGTGAAAAGAGTTTCATAATCAAGACTTTCGATTGAACCTCTTTTGAAAACTTCTTTAAGGAACATTTCGCAAAGCGTTGTGGGAAGCTGATAAATAAGACGGGCTATGCCGAGATTATCATAACTTATGATGGTTTTCTCCGTATCAAAGAACTTGCCCACTTCGGTAGCAACCTGTGCTTCCTTAAATGATCTTGCAAGGGATTTAATGCCGGTAACCGTTGTTCCGATACCCACAAGAACATGGGAATAATATTCCGTTCCCAAACTGTCCACAATGGAACGTGCAAGTTTTTCAAGATCCTTTATATCTGTGTTCGGTTTGACTTCCTTTACAAGTGCAATATCCGTTTCATTAATGCTGATAACAAAATCTTTTGTTTTATCGGGGAAAATGTTCTGAACTGTATTGAGAACAGTAATTTCATCTTTACCGCTGACTTTGATAAGCAAAACTACTCTTGAAGCCTCACCGTTGAAACGAAGTTCTCTCGCTTTAAGGTAAATATCGCCCGGAAGAATATTATCGAGGATTACATTTTTAACAAAATTTCCTCTGTCATATTTTTCGTCATAACATTGTTTAATGTTTTCGAGAGCAACACAGACAACAGAAATATATTTTACCGCCAAATCATCATCGCCCTCAATAAAAGCGGCATATTCCGAATTGGTACGATCGCCGAAAGGCTTAAAAGTTTTCCCGTCAACGACGGTAATTTCGTCGCTTTCAAAGGCTTTTTCAAACCCGGCAATATTCTCACCGATTTTTCCAAGCTCATTACAGGAAATAATCGCTCCGGTTTCGTCGATTATACCCATGGTTCTGTCAACAGCATCTCTCATCTGATGAATCACACTTTGAAATATACGGTTAGCCATAATATACCCTCTCACTTTCATTGGATTTGATAAAAATACTCAGCCCGACATAATATGAAAATTTGATTTTTATCTGCATTTTTCGTTCAGTTGTGCATTTTGACACTACCGAACATGCCTATTATACTCTTTTGTAATCGAATTTGCAATAAAAATGTAATAATTTTATATAATTTTTTATAATTTTTGGCCATTGTTTACATTTTAGAAATAATTTTTGGCTAATTATGAATAAAAAACACCGCCTTTTCGGGCGGTTTTTCTTTTGTGCATTTTAACAATGAATTTCTAATTTACGGAATAAAAACATCATTTTTCCTGCATTTCTATAAGTTTTAATTCTTTTTCGGTAATATACCTGCATTCTCCCTCTTTCAGATTTTCGTCAAGATGAAGGTTTCCCATATCCGTTCTTTTCAAGTACATTACTTCATTTCCCAGAGAAGCAAACATTCTTTTTATCTGATGATATTTCCCTTCCCGTATTTTCACTCTGACATAATTCGGATTTTCCAAATCCGCCGGTTCAACCTCGGCACTTAAACATTCCGTGCCGTCTTTAAGAACAATTCCCTCTTTAAATCTTTCTTTATCACTTTCGTTTAAAGGCTCCCTGAGTAAAGCAATATAGGTTTTTGTAATATGATTTTTCGGTGATAATATTCTGTGAGCAAAATCTCCGTCATCTGTAATAAGAACAAATCCGACGGTATCCTTATCAAGCCTGCCTGCGGGAAAAAGATTTTTCCTTTTATATTTTTCAGGAAGAATGTCAACAACCGTGATATCCTTATCCCCTCTTGAAGCACTCACAACACCTGCCGGCTTATTCATCATAATATAAACAAATTCGGAATAATTCAATTTTTCACCGTTTACACGTATATCATCGGTTTCACCGTCAAGCTTGTCCGAACCCGATTTCGCTTTACTTCCGTTAACAAAAACTACGCCGCTTCTAATCAAAGAAACAGCGTTGCTTCTTGTGATATTCATTTGTGCGGAAATGATTTTATCAAGACGCTCTTTCACTTTTGCTTACCTTTTCTTTGTTTTCATTAGTTGAACCCGCCAACCTAAACTGTATCTGGAAAATCAAATCCCTGTACAAAACTCTTTCCGTCAAGGCAGGAAACATCTCCGCCTATAACAGCGTTTTTATAAACAAGAAGGTTTGCCACCACATATCCCTGCTTTTCTTCATAACCGGGATAATTTTTCACGGTGTACGTCCACATCTTAACCTTTTCGCCTTTATACTTTTCAAGGTCAAAATCCTGACTTTTCTGCAATTCATTATATTTTATATATGTTTCATTAAACTCGGAGGGGATTACAACCTCTTTCACCTCAAAAGGTTCAATATCAACACTCCATCCAAATTGAGAAAGAAAAGAAATACGCTCTTTCTCATTGCCGGCACGTAAAGTAATCTCCTTATCCGCAAGAACTACCTGGGGAGAATTATTACCGAAAAGGGCAAAAATCGCAACGCAGGCAGTAATAATCAATGCAGAAAACATTGCAATCTTCACCTTGGAAGATTTTACGGAAACAACGAACATAATATATCACCTCGTATATATCTATGAAATACGAAAATGATATATGCACATCAATCAGTTGTTTCCGCAGCAAATATCATATTTTATTCTTCATCCTTATGAGCCATTGCCTGAAAACTGTTGCGAAGTTTTCTGACATCATTGATGCTGTGAACAAGCACATCATCTGTATTTTTCATAAGTTGTTCAACATATGTTGTTGTTTTATTTTTAATATCATTTGACCATGCACTTGCAGAAGACATCATTTCCTTAGCCTGCTGTCTTGCATTTTCAATCATTTCGGAACATTCACTTTCCGCTTTCGCTCTCAATTCCTCAGCATAAGCATTTGCGTTTTTAACAACTTCTTCTTCGGAAATAAGAACTTTTGCTCTTTCGGTAGCATCGCTTACGATTTGATCCGCTTTTTCGCTTGACCTTTGAATAAGCTCCGTAGCATCATTTTTAGCATCTGTTGTTACTTTTGCGGCAAGTTCATTTGCTTCATTAAGCATCTGATCGCATTTTTCTTTTGCCTTTGAAAGTCCGGATGATGCATCATCCTTTGCCTGATCAATAATTTTATTTCTTTCTCCTGCGATTTGACTTGCTTTTTTGATTATATCGGGAAGATTCATACGGATAGCGGTGATACAATCGGAAACCGTTTCACCGTCAACAAGGATTTTCCCCGTAAGTGCAACTTTTTTACCGCCGGTTATTTCCTCGTCAAGTTTATCAAGAAGTTTATAGATATTCATTTCCTCGTTCATATTTATAACATCCTTTCATCATTTAAACAAATCAGATTTATTTATTTTCAACTAATCTTTTTTTAATATCCTCATATATTTCTTCAGGGACAAAATCCCTGATATCCCCACCTAATGAACAAACCTGTTTAACAACGGATGAACTCAAAAACATATTTTCCGCTTCCGCAGTTAAAAAAACGGTTTCAAGCTGACCGTTAAGTTTTTTGTTTGTAAGAGCCTGCTGAAACTCATCCTCAAAATCGGATACGGCACGTAAACCCTTTACAACCGCAATGGCACCCTTTTCACGGGCATATTCGGCAAGCAATCCGCCGTAGCAATCCACTTCAACATTTTCTATATCCTTTGTACATTTTTCAAGAAACGCCACACGTTCTTTTATTGTAAACGTCCCGGAATTAACTTTTTTAACATTTTTCATAACCACGACGATAACCTTGTCAAACAACTTAGCCGCACGCTTTATTATATCAAGATGTCCCATGGTAACCGGATCAAAACTGCCCGGATAAACTGCAATTTTCATATTTTTCAGATAACTCTGCACCTTTCCGAAAATTAACGGTAAATGCTTACCGCCGTTTTGCCGTGTTTATATACCTTAAAAAGTTTCATCCTTTCAAGTTCCTCCGGCATTTCCTCACCGTAAGGATGTTCGCAGATAATAACTCCTCCCGGAACGATCAATTCTTCCGTCAACGGTAAAAGCTGCTGCAAAATCCCCTTGGCATAGGGAGGATCGAGAAAAGCAATATTAAAAGTTTCTCTCGAAGTTTTAACAAACGTAAAGGAATCCGTATTAAACAAAGTCGCACTTGAAGAAAGTCCCGTATTTTTAAGATTTTCACGAACCACCTCAAGGGCTTTTTTATTTTTATCCACAAAGGTTGCACTTTTTGCTCCACGGCTCAATGCTTCAATGCCCAACTGTCCGGAGCCTGCAAACAAATCAAGAACACGTCTGCCTTCAATCTCAAACTGAATGGCACTGAACATACCCTCTTTTGCTTTATCCCCTGTGGGACGAACATCCTCGCCCTCAAGAGTTATCAGTTTCCTGCCTCTTGCCGTACCTGTAATAACTCTCATGAATTCAACTCTTCCCTGATATACTTTCTGATAATCTACTTTGTATTATCTCATTTTTTACCGTTTTTGTCAATACAATATTTCATCAAAAAATCCCGACTTTAAAAAATCGGGACTAAAAAACAATTACTTTTTATTTTTTCTGTCAATTTTATACGCAATCATAAGAATCCAAACAAATAATTCAATGGGAAGCAAATAAAAAAGTTTTCCCCGAAGTCCGGAGCCCTCCAATGTTTCTTTTATGAACGGATACGGATACTGACCTTTTTTTCTCAAAACCTTCAACTGTTCTTTAATATACTTCACATCACCCGTGGAAGCCAAAAAGTTTACGGTATTCTGCTTCACCTGATTTATTTTTATTTTCAGAGAGTACTCATCCCCCAAGCGTTTCGATTCGGAGGAATTATATATTCCGTTTTCCAAAAATCCCTCATATATTTCAGACATTTTCGATGAACTGACATACTTCCTTTTTTCTTTTTCGACGCTTACACTGTGAGAAACGGAATTACTGTTAT
>JAZUKF010000213.1:0-1899 GCA_045643165.1 Acutalibacteraceae bacterium
GGCGTCGTAGCTCTTGACGGGAAGAAGCTCGTCCTTCCACCAGTGGAGTATTCTGACAACAACGGAGTCGGGATTTCTGAAATCGGGCATATCTTCGGGATTGACTGTCATTGCCGTATAAGCAAGAAAACCGTCGTCTTCCTCTATTTCCTCTGCAGTGTTCTGACAGTAATCATTCTCGATTTTTGCGGGATAGAGGTAACCGTTTTCGGGATAACGGGTTATTTTAAGTGCAGTTTTCTCATTAAACAATGTCCTGATGTCCGCATCTTTCCCCACGTTCTTTTTGAACGCCTTAACGCCGTTTACTGTACATTCCTCAAAACCCGTGTAAGGTGTGCCGGCGGTGAAGACGACCTTTTCGCCGTTGTACGCTTTATAAGTAACGTTTGCCTTATCAGCCGAGGTAAAATTCACGGTACTGTCAAAAGTATATGTACCCTCCCGGAAATACACGGTCACATTTCCTGACAGGCTCTTTGCCTTTTCTTTTGCCGCTTCAACGGTTTTCAGGGGTGCGTCAAGCGTACCTGAAGCCTTGTCCGAGCCCTCCGGAGAAACATATATACCGTTTACTCCCGCCGCCGAAGTCGAAAAAATAAACAGCGGAATTACAAGCAAAAAGCAAATCATAAATGAAATTATTTTTTTCATAGACTTTCCTCCTTAATAGTCAACCGGTTTTGTCAGAAAACCCGATTATTCATCTCGTAAATCGGGATTTGGCGTGCTATTGCACAAATGAATAATGAATAGTGAATAATTTTGGGCGGGATACCCGCACCCGATTGTATTTTATTTATCTTTACAATCCCCCCAGTTCTTTATAATCAATAACTGCAAGTCGATGTTCCTTTGCATTTTCATAGGCAAGATACATTTTTTCTGATTTTTCATCTAAAAATCCGTGGGGATAATACCACACCTCGTCAATGGGTTCAGGAAACAATACCTGCTCAAAATCTTTGCCGTTATCACTTACAGCAACAGCAAGATTTGTTCTTTCAGACATACCTTTGAGTGTGCCGCATCGGAAATTATTTATCATTATTATCTTGTTTTTTGCTTTAAGCAAACTCACTTTTGTGTTTGAATTCGGAATTTCAGACTGACTCGGTTCTGACCATGTTCTGCCGTAATCAAAGCTTTCACTGATAAATAAATGTTCAGAATCGTTACGCATATACATAATAATGTGTCCGTTTTCAATTTCAACAACATTAGGTTCCCACAAATTATGTACACCGTTGCTCAAAGTTCCGTATTGTTCAAAACTGTTACCGTCTGTGGTAATCACCGCAGAACATACAAACGGCCAACAATGTCCGGGTTCGGGCGTTTCAAAAAAGCCGTTCATTGCTTTTTGATAATAAACAGGAAACAGCACTTCACCGTTTGACATTTTTATACCTTGTCTTACACTGACACCGTGCAGACCGTCGGCACTTATCGGATACTCCCAACTTTGCCCGTTATTATATGATTTTGAAATAAAAGTCATAAGTTCAAGGTAATGTGTTTCGGCATTATATGTATGGACAAATGCCGTAGGAACATCAAAAAAAGTGCATAATTCAGTTGCCCAGCAGGCACGGTTTTTATTGGAAAATGCTTTTTTCCTCTCCGTCCATGTCCTTCCGCCATCATAACTGTATGTTACAAATACGGCATTATCGTTATGTGGTTCGGTCGGTCCTCCGGAAAGCGAAAAGCAGACCAGACTTCCGTCCGGCATAAGTCGAATTACAGGTTCTCTGCCATATGTTTCATATGTTCCGATAATATACTTATCCATCTTAACATCTCCGGATGCATAATCTTTTACAAGCGTTAACTTCCGTTAACAGCGACTCGGCATTAAATTCTGATTTGTCTTATATATTCTTTTCCATAATAACT
>JAZUKF010000214.1:0-12906 GCA_045643165.1 Acutalibacteraceae bacterium
TATCATCCTTTGCTTTTTTAAGTGTTCCCTCAAAATCGTCATAGAATTCATGAAGCATTTTAATATAATCTTCTTTTCCGCTGTCGATATCATCAAGACTTTCTTCCATCTGTGCCGTATATTTTACATTGACGATTTTCGGGAAACGCTCCTTCAAAAGGCTTGTTGTTGCTTCGCCCAACTCCGTGGGAGAAAGCACCTTTGCGTTCCTCTTAACGTATTCACGTTTGACAATGGTTGTAACTATCGTGGCATAAGTACTGGGACGGCCTACTCCGTTTTCTTCAAGAGCCTTAATGAGAGTTGCTTCCGTAAACCTTGCGGGAGGCTGTGTGAAATGCTGATTTCCCTTTAAATCTTTAAGTTTAAGGCTGTCCCCGTCCTTCATTTCGGGAAGAATTGATTCCTTTTCGTCATCATCCGTCTTTTCCTCATAAAGCACTGTGAAACCGTCAAATTTTACACTGTGTCCCGTTGCGGTAAACATACAGTAACCGTCAGCATTATCCTTTTTGCCGATAATGTCAACCTTCATTGTGTTGAGAACGCTGTTCGCCATCATGGAAGCGATAAACCTTTTCCAAATCAGACTGTAAAGCTTGTACTGGTCATTTGAAAGACTGCCCTTCACCTGCTCCGGTGTAAGGTTGGGCATGGTGGGACGTATTGCCTCATGACCGTCCTGAGCGTTGCTTCTTGATTTAAAATATCTGGGTGATTCCGGGATATATTTTTCTCCGTAAGCGGAAAGGATATAATCCTTCGCCGAGGCTCTTGCCTCCTCGGAAATTCTGAGAGAGTCTGTTCTCATATATGTTATAAGACCGGTGGAGCCGTATCCCGCCACCTCAACGCCTTCATACAGTTCCTGAGCGATCCGCATGGTTTTCTGTGCCTGGAAACCAAGTCTTCTCGAAGCCTCCTGTTGAAGTGTGGAGGTAATAAAGGGCGGTGCGGGACTTTTCTTCTTCGTGCCTTTTTTTATTGATGAAACATTGAAGTTTGCATTTTCAAGCCGTGCAAGATATTTATCGGACTGTTCCTTTGATGTGATTTTGACCTTTCCCGTTTCATCACCGTAGAATGAAGCGGCAAAGGATTTTCTTCCCGCAAGGAAATGTGCGTCAAGAGTCCAATATTCCTCCGGAACAAATTTCCGTATCTCCTCCTCACGGTCAACGATAAGCCTTACCGCAACACTCTGAACACGTCCTGCGGAAAGTCCCTTTCTGATTTTATTCGACACAAAGGGGCTGAGTTTATATCCCACAAGGCGGTCAAGAATACGTCTTGCCTGCTGTGCATTAACAAGGTCCATATCAACCTTTCTGGGATTTTTCATTCCTGCCTGAACACCGCTTTTTGTGATTTCATTGAAGGTAACACGGTTTTCCTCATTTATATCAAGACCGAGCACCGTTGCAAGATGCCATGAAATAGCCTCTCCTTCTCTATCGGGGTCCGCTGCGAGATATACGGTTTCGCTTTCGTCTGCCGCTTTCTGCAAATCCTTAACAAGGCTTTCCTTTCCTCTGATGATGGCGTATTTAGGTTTGAAATCATCCTTAACGTCAACACTTAATCTTGCGGCAGGTAAATCCCTGACGTGTCCCATTGAAGCAACTACATCATATCCGCTTCCTAAGTATTTTTTTATGTTTTTGGCTTTCGCCGGTGATTCTACAATAACAAGTTTAGACATATTTTTTTATCCTTTCTGGATTACTTATTTCAAAGAATATTTTTTCCCCGGATGACAGTTTATTATTCCCGATAATTCCAATTCCGTCAACGCACCCAGGACTTTATGTACAGGTAATTCGCATTTTTTTGTGATTTCATCCGCATTTACAGGTTCATCACCTAAAACACGGTACACCGTCGCAGCATTTTCACTTAGTGAATTTACTGCTTTTTGAAGTGTTTCCTCATCCGGCTTTTCATCGGCAATATTCTCTGCCGGGTTCGGAGAAGCTTTCGCTTCCGAGGAAATCAACGGTTTAACTGAAGCAGTTCTCCTTGTATCCTCAATATTATAACCCCAATATATGATACCTGAAAAATCCACCTCTTTATCAATATTGAAAAGCAAATCTCTGTCCATCTTATCCCAATCGGTGAAATCGGGATAAAGCAGTTCGTATATACTTAATACATCGGAACAGGCAAACACGGGAATTGCACCGTCACGGATAAGTTTGACCGTTCCGGTATGTTGAGTATTCAGCACTCCGCCCGGCACTGCAAAAAGGTCTTTCCCCTGTTCAAGTGCAAGCCTTGCGGTAATGAGAGAACCGCTTCTCTCCTCGCCCTCGACCACAACGGTACCGTAACTCAATGCGGAGATGATCCTGTTTCTCGTGGGGAAAAAACTGCCTCTTGCTTCAACATCCGGCGGAAATTCGCTTACAAGCAGTCCCCTTTCAAGAAACTGATTACGCAAAAACTTTGCGGCATCCTTA
The DNA here is from genome assembly GCA_045643165.1 of Acutalibacteraceae bacterium. GTDB lineage: Bacteria > Bacillota > Clostridia > Oscillospirales > Acutalibacteraceae > SIG575. The sequence goes on from JAZUKF010000214.1 coordinate 2,463, forward strand.
TATTTTGAGTTAAATCCGCATCCTAAAACGGCTACCGTCTTTCCCGTTTCGGAAAAAGCACCCATGTGGGAGGCTCCGTCAATACCGCATGCTCCTCCGCTGACTACGGTAATTCCCGCTCTGGAAAGTGAAGATGCCAACTTATAAGCGGTATATAATCCGTCCGCCGATGCCTTTCTCGTTCCCACAAGGGAAATGGTTTTCTCCTTTAATAAACTCACATCTCCCAAAGCATAAAGCACAATGGGAATATCTCGTATTTGCAAAAGAGATTTAGGATATTCATCCATATCAGGTGTAATGATTTTACAACCGATTTTCTCACAACTTTCAATAATCTTATCCGCTTCGGATAAATCATCATCTTTCAATTTACCGAGTTGTCGTGGTGTAAACGCACCCGTTACTCTTCTTTCACCGTTTGTAAGACGGTAAATTTCCTCCGCATCTTTAAAGGATGCGATAATTTCATCATTTATACATCCGTAGCCGAGGCGGCATTGGAGCCAAATCCAATACCTTGTGCTGTTCATTTCATCATCTCCCACATTAAAATACAAGCCGCCGTTGAAGCATTTAAGGATTCCGCTCTGCCTTTCATAGGTACGGTCAGTTTAACGTCGCAACGGCTTACCGTCTCCCGGGACACTCCGTTACCCTCATTACCGACTATGCAGAACGTACCCTGATTGAATTTTTCTTCCGTAACCTTCTTCACATCACGGTCAACAACTGCGGCAATAGTTTTCATGTTTTTTTCTTTTGCGGAATTAAACAACTCCTCAATATTCTCGATCCGGAAAACAGGAAGTCGAAAAAGCGAACCCATTGAAGCACGCTGACTTTTCGGATTATAGATATCACATCCGGAAAAAAGCACCGCACCGTCCATGCCCAACGCCTCCGCCGTTCTAATTATTCCGCCGAGATTATCGGGATTTTGGATATTTTCAAGAACGATATATTTTCCGTCCTTTTTTATTTCCGACAAGGATTTTTCCGTTTCATTCATCCTGCAAACGCAGAAAACATCCTGAGAATTAACGGTGTCGGAAATTTTATCAGCCGCCTCTTTTGATATTTCAAAAGAATTTTCCGCTTTTTCGGTGATTTCATCAATCATTCCGCCGTAAAGTCCGTATGCCTTCCCGGTGAAAAAAAGATTTTCCACCTTTACACCTGTCAAAACCGCATCCCTGCAAAGACGAACACCTTCGAGAATAAATCTCCCTGTTTTTCTCCGATAGGATGATGAAGAAGTAAGTTTTACCGCATCTTTAATTTTATCATTGGAAACAGACGTGATTTTCTCCACATTCTTCACCCTTTCGAAACAAACCTTTTTCATCGCAAAACTTTTCCATTATATATTACATTATATATAGGAAATATTATAACAGATAATTATCACATACTCAATAGGAAAATCAAAAATTTTTCAGACATTTTCAGACATTTTTCCCCAAAAGAAAAACAGCCGCTTAAATCTAAGCGACTGCATAATCTTTGTATTCTTATTTAAGTGCTGCCTTTGCCTTTTCGGTAAGTGCTGTAAATGCTGCGGGATCGGCAATGGCAATTTCGGAAAGCATTTTTCTGTTAAGATTGATGCCTGCCTTTTTAAGTCCGTTCATAAATGTGGAATAATTCATTCCGTTAAGCTTACAACCTGCGGAAATACGTGTAATCCAAAGACGACGGAAATCACGTTTTTTCTGCTTACGGCCGATATAAGCATAGTTTCCTGATTTAAGTACTGCCTGTTTAGCTGTCTTGAAAAGTTTGCTCTTTGAACCGTAATAACCTTTCGCAGCTTTAAGAACTTTATTTCTTCTCTTACGTGTCATTGTTGCACCTTTAATACGTGCCATATTCTATACCTCCAATTATCTTCAAACGTCTTAATCTGTCTATTATTTGTAAGGGATAAGTCTCTTGATTTGCTTCTGATTTGTAGTATCAGCAACAACAGTTTTACGAAGATTTCTCTTACGTTTTGTGGACTTCTTGTTAAGAATGTGTGATTTGTAGGCATGAGCACGCATGGGCTTGCCGTTTTTTGACATCTTGAAACGCTTCTTAGCACCGCTGTGAGTTTTGATTTTAGGCATTTTAAATTCCTCCTTAAAAATTACTTGGATGATTTAGGTGCAAGGAACATCAGCATCTGACGTCCTTCAACCTTTGCCGGTTTTTCAACAATAGCAATTTCTTCAAGGGCTTCGGCAAATTTTTCCATAGGAACAAGACCGTTCTGAACGTGAGCCATCTCACGGCCTTTAAATCTGATCGAAACCTTAACCTTGTTTCCGGCTGAAATGAACTTTTTAGCGTGATTGACTTTTGTATCAAAATCATGCGTATCAATATTCAAAGAAAGACGGATTTCTTTAATCTCAACGATATGTTGATTTTTCTTCTTTTCCTTTTCTTTCTTTGTCTGCTCAAAACGGTATTTACCGTAGTCCATAATTTTACATACGGGCGGTTGAGCATTGGGAGAAATCTTAACAAGGTCGAGATTTCTCTCTTCAGCGATTTTCAAAGCTTCTTTGGCAGAAAGAATACCGAGTTGTTCACCTTCAGCGGTAATAACTCTTATCTCCTTGTCATGAATATCCTCATTGATTTGCAGTTCTTTAATACTAATGGTCAAGCACCTCCGAAAAAGTATAAAAAAAGCACGGTACGAATACTCGCCCGCTGCCAATAAAATTACACAAAGACACCCTGTCCTTTTGTAAAATATTGACCTTTAACGGTGAGCCGTAAAGGTGAGAGCGAGAAACGCTTCTGCTTCTATGTGCATATATAATACCAAACTATTATGGATTTGTCAATAGGAAAATATAAATTTTTTTAAAATAAAAAAAGAGGGACTGTCGAAACTGAATACGACAGCCTCTCAAATTTTATAAATTATTCGTCCTGAGGAGCTCCAACAGGGCATGTTTCCGCACAAGAACCGCAATCAATACATTTATCTGCATCGATAACATATTTGTCGTCGCCCTCTGTGATAGCTTCAACGGGACAATCTGCTGCACATGCGCCGCATGAAATGCACTCGTCATTTATTGTGAAAGCCATAATCGTAACCTCCTCTTCTCATGTAGTGTATTTATTCTAACATATATTTTTCAAAAATCAAGTACTATTTGAAAACTTTTTATTACCAATTTTATTTTTCCATACCTTTGAGGGCGGCAAGTTCCTCTTTTGACATTTTTATACTGCCGTCTTTAATAAGTTTTATATCATGTCTGTCATAAATTCTCGGTGCGGCATCGGGAAATCTGTCAAGCATAACTTTAAGAGTACCTTTCAGAAGATTTACTTCGATAACACGTCCCTTGCCCTCTGCGGTGTCAACGATTGCTCCCACCTTCGGTGTTACGCTCAGAAGATGCTCATAAGAATCCTGCTCATATTTCAGACAGCACATAAGTCTGCCGCAGTTACCGCTGATTTTTGCGGGGTTAAGGGATAATCCCTGTTCCTTTGCCATCTTGATTGAAACAGGCTGAAAATCGCCTAAATACAATTCACAGCAAAGCGGTCTGCCGCACATTCCCAAACCGCCCTTCATTTTCGTTTCATCTCTTACACCTATCTGGCGTAATTCTATTCTCGTATGGAACGTGGAAGCAAGGTCCTTTACAAGTTCTCTGAAATCCACTCTGTTATCCGAAGTGAAACAGAAAAGAACTTTACTGCCGTCAAAGGCATATTCCACACTGACAAGTTTCATTTCAAGACCGTACTTTGCGATTTTCTCCTCGCAAATTCCGAACATTTTCTTTTCCTGTTCCCTGTTATCTTTAACGGTTTTGATATCTGAAGAATTTGCAATTCTGACAACTCTTTTAAGGGGTTTTATTACTTTATCATCCTCAACCTCGCTGTTTTTCTTGGCTACGATGCCGAACTCCAAACCCTTTGAGGTTTCAACGATAACCTGATCTCCGCTTTTTAAATTCGCTCCGCCGGGGGAAAAATAATAAATCTTTCCGCCCTCTTTAAATCTGACTCCGACAACCTCAGTCATATTTATCCTCCTTTAAGCATATAGCAAAGCCTTGTGAGAAGCAAAGCATTGCTTGCGTTATATTTCATTTCTCTCACGGTTTCATCTGCCGCCTCAATGGCTTTCATAAGCTGAGCCGAGGTAAGACTGCCGGACAGCCGTACCGCCTCATCCCTCTGACCGGACAGCATACATTTTCCGCCGTTTTTCATTACGAGAGCATCCCTGACAATAAGGGACATCTCCTTTAAAGAAAGTTCCAGCAGTTCTTTATTTTTTTCAAACCTGCCTAATACTTTCATCAATTCACATTCTTCCGTTTCGGTCAATGCCCTTGTGATTGACAATGCATTTTCCGTTGCTTCCTCCGATTTCTTTTGACTTAAAGAGTCATGCTTAACTTCGCCTAAACGGAATGAGGAACAACGTGAACGCACCGTTTCGAGAAGTGTCGCCTTATCATCACATTCAAGAATAAAATTCACGTATGAAGGCGGTTCTTCAAGAATTTTCAGAAGAGCATTCTGTGCCGTTTCATTCATTTTATCGGCCTGTTTGATTATATAAACCTTTTTATCCGCTTCGTTAGGCACAATATAGGCATCCACACGGATTTTTCTTATATCATCAACGGATATGGTACCCGACTTATTTGCACCCTCAACGGTTTTGATATCGCAATGGGAATTGCTTTTCGCTTTCAGACAGTTTTCACATCTGCCACAGGGTTTACCGCTGTTTTCGTCATTACCGCAAACCATGGCATTTGCGAGAAACAATGCGGTTTCAAGCCGTGTTTCACCGGATGAACCTTCCAGAATAACAGCGTGCATCAAACGTCCCGCATCAAAACAGCCGCCTAAAATATCTTTTAAATTTTCACTGATATTAAGATCGTTAAAATTCATAATTCCTCTTTATTCATCAGTTCCAGATTACGGTTGATCACCTTTTCACCTCGCCAGGCAAAAGCCCTGCCGTAAACGTCAACACCGGGTGTAACATTGGGGATTTGACCGTTATTGAATTCTTCGATATAAGTTTTACGTGCATTGACGTTATAGGGACACGCTTTCTGACATTGGTCGCATCCCCATGCACAATTATATTTTTTCATCAATTCAACATATTCATCGGGAATATTCTCACCCTTTTTCTGAGTGATACAGGAAAGACATTTGTCCGCATCGAATATTTCATCCCCCAAAACTCCCGTGGGACAAGCCTCGATACATTTTCCGCATCCGTTACAATATGTCAATTCTCTTGAATTTGCAGGAAAATCAAGGGTGGTAACGATTTCACCGATGAAAACCCATGAGCCGTATTTTTCGTTTATCAGAAGTCCGTTTCTGCCGATAAATCCCACACCCGCCGCAGATGCGGTGGTAACCTCCGGAATTGGAGAGTTATCCGCAAAATACATAAACTCCTCACCGGGAAAAGCATTTTTCAGTTTTTCCGTCATTTTTTCAAGATAGATGTTTGCCACCGTATGATAATCCGGCACCACGGCATACCTTGAAACATTACTGTTTTCGTATGCTTCCTCACCGAGATAGTAAGGAAAAAGAACCACGATTATATTTTTTGCATTCTTCGGAATTTTCTCGATATTACGGCATTTTATCAAATATTTTTCCACCCTCGAAAACTCGCAATATCCGAAGACATCAGCATATCTTGATAATATTTCTTCTAATTTTTCTTTCATAATTTCATCCCTAAATCTGACTTAATGCAATCATCACAGGCATGGTAATTATACTGATGAAGCTCACGACCGCCACTGTTTTTGAAGCGGTACCCACATCCTTATCATACTTTGCACTGAACATTACGGTAATGTTGGCACTGGGTGCGGAACTTGAAATAACAAGTGCTTTTGTTATACCCTCCGAAAGATTTACAGCCCTGAAAATGCAAAGCATAACCATGGGCAAAGCCACAAGTTTCAACAATGCAACAAGAAAAATATTTTTATCCTTAAACATTGTTTTCAAATCGGTATTTGCAAGATAGGTACCGAAAATTATCATCGCAAGAGGAGTGTTCAGCGAAGCAAGATAATTAAGAGGAGATGAAGCGATTTCCGGCAGTTTTACCTTTAACAAAAACAGAGGCAAGCCGATAATAACGGCAATGGTGCCGGGGTTGAGAACAAGTTTTTTATAATCGAACTTCCCCTCTTTTGACATAACACGGATACCGTGGGTAAAGGTACACACATTGAATACCATAACCACCGCAGAGCAGAAGAAAACGCCTTCTGCACCTAACAGTGCGTTTGCCAGAGGTAAAGCCATGTAACCCACATTTCCGTAAATCGAAGCAAATTTATAAATGCAGTTATCCGGTTTATCCTTTTTCCTGAAAAAAGGGATGCTGATAAGCGTTGCGGTAAGCTGTAATACTCCTCCGAAAAGAATTGCCGTCAACAGACGTTTAAGGTTTTCCGGTGTGCTTTCAATCGACATAAAGGAGTTTATTATAACAGCCGGTGTAACGATATAAAACACTAAATCGTTTGTAAGCCTTGCCGCTTTCTCTTTATAAATACCCGCCTTGTCGCAGAAGAAACCCACCGCAACAAGGATATATAATATTGCAACCTGTTTGGCGGCAATAAGCATATTAGATATAAAACTCTCCACAAATATCCCCCGGTTCAGTCTGCCTGTTCTTCAACGGCTTCCTCGGAAAGTTCCTTTTCGATTTTCTCCGTTTCCTTTAAAGTCATATTTTTTATTTTTACATTTGAGAGTAACAGAACGAGCATTCCCAATGCAAATACGGCAAATGCAGTATCACACCATTCAAGGGGACAAGACATAATATCTCCCGCAGAACGGTAGGCAACCTCAACGGTACTGCCCAAATCAAGATACGATACCATGGGATTTACAAAGGTAAGAACAATTCTCGGCACCGAAACCACAACGGCAAGCATTGAACCGCAAAGTCCGTATGCAAAAATCTTATATGAAATTGCCTTTGAATTTATCCCGGTAACGGACTGTGCGAAATACATGAAGAAAAGCATCATAAATGCAATCATAAATAATTCAAGCAGAAGTCCGGAAACATTGGCAAAACTGATTGTTCTCGTAAAGCGTTGAATCATTCTGAAAATACCCCACAAAACGGGACATACGCTGAAAAATTTATAGTTTGAAACATCAATTTCCTTTACTCCGGCATATTGGAGAAGAATGAGCAAAAACCATACTATACAAAACAGAGCGAAAACCGCTTCAAGGAACATGGGCAAAGAACCGGATTTCATAAGATAAGCATTAAAACTCTGTTCATTTCCGTAAGCGTTATATTTAGAGAAAAGGTCAAACGCCTTTCTGAAACGAAAAACGCCGTCGGCGAAAAGAGAAAGCATCATAAATGCACTGTAAATCACAATAAAAATACTTTTTTTACGTGGTAAGCCCTCCTTCGGAACACTTCCGCAGAGGAAACAAACCGCAATAACACCCACACAGCCTAAAATCAAAATACCGTATAAAATCGAAACGGTAATATCTCTTTTAATAAAAAATCCCGTGTAATGGTCAATGATATTAAGGCTTTGCCAAATGCGTAAACCAAGTGCCAACCCGGTTGCCACCGCAAAAATGTAAAAAGCACTTTCGATTTTAAGATTTTCAAATCTGCCTTTTATTTTCATATCACACACGCTCCTCGGTAGGAATATAAACTTGTTGAGAGTCCGAAACAAATCTGTCGGAAATCTGAACATATTCACGTTTATTTACAACGCTCTTATATGCGGGACGGATAATCCTGCCGCCGGTAACAAATTCTTCAATTCTGTGTGCCGACCAACCGCAAATCCTGGAAACGGCAAAAAGCGGAGTAAACAGATCCATGGGAATTTTAAGCATATCATAAATCAGTCCGGAATACAAATCCACGTTTGCACACATAACTTTATTCTGACCTGTTACATTTTTGAAAACTTCGGGAGTAAGTTTTTCAACGGCACTTATAAGATTAAATCTTTCCTCAAAATCCGTACCCTTTGAAAATTCGTATGCTTTTTCTTTCAGAATTATTGCTCTGGGATCGGAAAGAGTATAGATTGCGTGTCCCATTCCGTAAATAAGACCTGAACCGTCCCCTGCACGTTTTTGAAGTATCTTTTTAAGATAATCGGCAACCTGTCCTTCATCGGCGGTATTCTTAACATTTGCGGAAATTTCATCAATCATTTCATGAACCTTAATATTTGCTCCGCCGTGTTTAGGTCCTTTAAGCGAGCCGATACCCGCACTGATTGCGGAGTATGTATCAGTCCCGCTGGAGGATAAAACTCTTGTGGAAAAAGTGGAGTTATTACCGCCGCCATGCTCTGCATGAACGATAAGGCACAAATCAAGAAGTTTTGCTTCCTCATCGGTAAACTGCCTGTCTGCTCTGATAAAACGTAGGATAGTTTCCGCCGTTCCCTGCTCCGGTTTAGGCTGATGAATATACATACTCTTTTTATAATAAGTTCTTCTCTTGACCTGATAAGCGTATGACATAATGGAAGGAAGTTGAGCCACAAGCTGTACGCACTGCCTTACCATATTTGAAACAGTGGTTTCATCGGGATTTTCATCGTAAGAATAAAGCGCAAGTACGGAACGTGCCATTTTATTCATAATATTCGGTGAAGGAGCCTTCATGATCATATCGTCAACGAAATCATCGGGAAGTTCCCTGCACTTTGAAAGAGTTTTCTTGAAAAGTGAAAGTTGTTCCTCGGTGGGAAGGGAGCCGAACATGAGAAGCCATGCAACCTCCTCATAACCGAACCTGTTTTCCTTTTCACAGTTTTTGACAATATCCGCCATATTATATCCACGGTAGATAAGACTGCCGTCCTTGGGGACACGTTCACCGTCATTGATATAATATCCTTCTACGCTGCATATTTTTGTAAGCCCTGCCATAACGCCTGTACCGTCGCTGTTACGCAGACCTCTTTTAACATTGTATCGGTTGAAATTCGTGGGGTCTATATAGTTATTTTTTAACAACTCATTGCATAAGTTATCAAGAGAGTCGTTATCAATATTTTTTATTATAGTCGCCATGATACCACCCCTTTATAATATAATTCAGTATATTGTATAACAAAACACCACTAAAAGTCAAGGAATGATTTATATGAGATTTACTGTTTTTTTATGCTCTTTATTGGCACTTTCAATGATTTTTGTGCCTATCATATCAATAAACGGGGAAAATACACTTCCCGCCAATGCAAAAATACTTCCGAAAAACGAACAGTCAACGGACGTAAAATCAGATGAATTACTGTCAAAAGAATACAAAGTTCTGATAACATCAACGGGAAAAGTCGAAAAAATGTCCCTTGAAGAATACGTTATCGGTGCAGTCTGCGGCGAAGCCTCACCGCTGTGGGAGGATGAGGCCATAAAGGCTCAGGCGGTGGCATGCAGAACCTTTGCATTATATCAGAAAAACAAGCACCTGAAAAATCCCGACAAAGCCTTAAAAGGTGCATACCTTTCCGATGATTACAATGTTTATCAAAGTTATATTTCAAAAAAAGATGCCGAAAAAAAGTGGGGCAGCAATTTCGAGCCTTTTTATAAAAAAATAACCTCACTTACAGGCGAGGTATCTTCTGTGGTTATGGAATATGACAATGAAATAATCATGCCTGCATATTTTGCACTTTGCTCCGGATATACCGAGGACTGCAAAAACGTCTGGGGCGGCGATGTACCGTACTTGAAAAGCGTTACAAGCCCCGGAGACAGACTTGCAGACGACCTTATTGTGAAAAAAACTTTTTCATCGGAAGAATTTTACGAAATTATGAAAAAATCCTTCGGAAAAACAATAAGCGGTCCTGTGAAAGACTGTATAAAAAATGTTGAAACAACTAAAATCGGAACGGTAAAAAATGTTACCGTGGAAAACGAAACATACGAAGGCTCGAAAATTCAAAGTGCCTTCAATTTAAGAAGCAACAATTTTACCGTAAAATATAACGGAGAAAACTTTATTTTCACCGTAACGGGCAACGGTCATTGTGTGGGAATGAGCCAATACGGTGCGGACTATATGGCACGTCAGGGAACCACATACGAGGAAATTTTAAAGCATTATTATACCGGAATAACGCTTACAACTTTGCATTGACACACATAATGCCCTTATCCGTAATATCAATAAATCCGTAATTGCCCTCACGCAGACTTCCCGGATTCATAATATAAACACCGTCAATATAATCTGTAACAGGGACATGGGTATGACCGTATAATATAATATCGGCATTATATCGGGAGGCTTCTTCAAGAAGCATTTGATTACCGTATTTGACTTTTTCTATATATCCGTGGGTGCAGTAAATTCTTTTTCCGCCGAAAATTTCAAGTCTCCGAG
>JAZUKF010000215.1:0-28584 GCA_045643165.1 Acutalibacteraceae bacterium
ATATCACTCATATTTTTTATTTTATCGCTTAAACCGAAGGAACTGCCGATAATAAATACAATTTCTCCGTAACCGGAAACACCGCATTTTTCAATATAATCCGAAAGTTCCTCAGAGGAAATCTGTTTACCCTCAATGCACATTGTAACAATATTTGCACCGGAGGGTATTTTTTTTATTATCTCCTCCGCTTCACTGTCAAGACATTTCAGTATTTCTTTTTCCGAAGGATTATCGCTTATTTTTTTCGGTGTTAATTCAACAATCTTTAATCGACATAAGGTACTCAATCTTTTTATGTATTCCGAACATGCGTCATTAAGATACTTTTCTTTAAGTTTTCCAAGCACTATTAAAGTAATTCCAGGCATATAAGCACCTCAAAATCTTATCATTTTATTACAGTCCCCCGCAACGGTTAAGGTGTAATCAATTCCTATTCTCGCTCCGCAACCGTGGAGAGCATCAAATGTTTCCGAATATGCAAGTTCAGGTGTATTATTTTCACGGCTCAAATGACCTAAAACAAATCTTGTCGTTCCGCTTTCAAGAAGTTTTTCGGAAGTTTTTGCACATACCTCATTTGAAAGATGTCCCACATCGGAAAGTATTCTCTGTTTAGTATGGTACGGGTAAAAACCTTCCTTCAGCATTTTTATATCATGATTGGATTCAAGTAAAATCAAATCGCTTTTACTTATTGAATTTTGCACTTCTTCGCTGACATACCCCAAATCGGTACAAACGGATATTTTTCTCTCATCCGGCATTATCACCGAATATCCCACGCTGTCAACGGTATCATGCGATGTGTGAAAATGTAATACTCTCATTCCGCATACTTCGTTACCCTTTTCCGAAAGAGGAATTGCAACCGTATCCGGTAAAAGCAAATTCATTTTTTCAAGTTGAATTAAAGTCTTTTCCGTAGCATAAACCGGAACATTGTAATTTTTCAGAAAAACAGGAAGCCCTTTAACATGGTCGGAATGTTCGTGAGTGATAAAAACTCCCCGTATTGTATTTAAATCTATTTCCTCTTTTTCACAGGCGGTTTTCAACATTCTGAAAGAGACTCCGATATCCGTAAGTATTGCATTTTGGGAAGATCCGATATATGTACTGTTTCCTCTGCTGGAAGAATATAATGAACAAAATCTTGACACGCTTTCACCACCAATAAAAAAGACTTGCCGAAGGGCAAGCCTGAATAGTCTATACCGAAACGGATACCTACCCTACTTTAACTGTGCTGACAGGTTCGGTAACATTAACCCGTTTAATATCAGCACCTACGCCACGAAGTTTTTCAACAACGTCTTCATATCCTCTGTCGATATACTTAATATCTTCGATTTCCGTTTCACCTACTGCGGCAAGCCCTGCTATAATCATTGCGGCTCCTGCACGAAGGTCAACCGATTTTACGGGAGCACCCTTTAAATTTTCAACACCGTTAATTACGGCGATACTGCCGTTCACCTGGATATCCGCACCCATTCTCAAAAGCTGTTCAACATAACGGAAACGGCTGTTCCAAACACTTTCGGAAACAATGCTTGTCCCCTCTGCACAGGCAAGGAATGCAGACATCTGAGGCTGCATATCCGTAGGAAAACCGGGATGAGGCATAGTTTTAACATTACATTTTCTTGCACGTTTACTGCTGATTATTCTTATTGCTTCATCATATTCCTCAACAATAATACCGCATTCCTCAAGCTTGGAAGAAATTGATTCAAGATGCTTCGGAATAACATGATTGATAAGAACATTACCGCCTGCCGCCGCAACGGCAACCATATAAGTTCCCGCTTCAATCTGGTCAGGCACAACCGAATATGTGCAACCGTGAAGTTCTTCAACTCCCCGGATTTTGATAACATCCGTACCGGCACCTCTGATATCGGCACCCATTGAGTTTAAGAAGTTGGCAAGGTCAACAATATGAGGCTCCTTCGCCGCATTTTCGATAATCGTAAGCCCTCTGGCTTTAACTGCGGCAAGCATAATATTCATAGTTGCTCCCACGGAAACAACGTCCATATACACGGAACTGCCGTACAGCCTTTCGGATTGAATACTTATCATGCCCTGCTCGATTTCAATTTCACATCCTAAAGCCTCAAAGCCTTTAATGTGCTGGTCAATGGGACGGACTCCGAAATCGCATCCGCCGGGCATTGCCACCTTCGCCTTGGAAAATCTGCCCAGCAAAGCACCGATAAAATAATATGATGCTCTCATATGTTTCGCATATTCATCGGACACGGTGAAAGAAACCACCGATCTTGTATCTATTTCCAAAGTGCTTCTGTTTATATATTTAATTTTCGCACCGAGATGCGAAAGAATGTTAACCATAAGAGAAACGTCGCTTATATCCGGAAGATTTTCAATTCTGCAAACGTCATTAGCAAGTAATGTTGCCGGTAAAATTCCCAGAGCGGCATTTTTGGCTCCGCTGATATTTATCTCGCCGTAGAGCTTGTTGCCGCCGTTGACAACTATTTTCTCCAAATCCCAACACTCTCCTTCCGTCAAACTTGACTTATTGACAAGCATATAAATACTATATGTAGAAAACATATAATAATAAATGTTATTATATGTAATTTAATTATTGCAAATAAGAACCTATCAGCAAATATTTACACAATTATACCACTATATCTGTAAAATGTAAATCACTTATTACACATTTTGTTGCATTTGTAACTATATTGTAATCTTTACAATATTTTTTGTAACTTGTTCGAGTTTTATCTATATATAGTATTCCTGTTTTCAATTCCGATAATCATAATAAAATTTGTATTTTCAGTATTTTTTGTTAAAATTTATGGAATTTATTATTTTTTGCATATCCTCCGGCGGAGGTGCGGAAAGAATTATTTTTTCATTTTTTACGGGATGAATAAATTGTATTTCACCGCAATGTAAAGCCTGATGAGTAATTTCTTCAATTTCTCTGCCGTACATTCTGTCCCCGGTCAGAGGTGTTCCCACGGATGCAAAATGGACTCTTATTTGATGAGTTCTTCCCGTTTCAAGATTTATTTTCAAAAAAGTTCTTTTACCGTCTGTAAAAAGTGCTTCCCAACGGGTAACCGCTCTGCTTCCCTTATCTCCCACGGCACGTAATGTTTTCATGGGATCAGGTCTGTAAATCGGTCTGTCAATAACACCGGTATTACAGTATTCACCTTCCGCAACGGCAAAATACGTTTTTTCTATATCGGTTTCGGATAATCTTGATGCCGTATATCTGTTTAAAGCAAGAATTATCAGTCCGGATGTTCCTTTATCAAGTCTGCCTATTGCTCTGAAAGAAATATTTTTACCCTTTTGTGTAAAATATCCCGCAACATCATTTGCAAGGGTATCGCCCTGATGGTTGTGAGTCGGATGAACGGCAACCGTAGGACTTTTATTTACAACAAGAATATCCTCATCCTCATATACAATATCGAGTTTCCCGAATGTTGGTTCAATTTCATTTTTATCATCCGGCATGAAAACGGAAAGCACATCTCCCTCATGAATAATATCCACCGTTCTGATATGTTCGGAATTCAAAGTTATTCCGTTATCGACACGCTTTAAAGATGCAATAAGACGTGAAGAAAGCCTTGCACACCCTTTTAAATACGATTTAACCGTTTTCCCGTCATAGTCTTTCCCGATGATATAATCTATCTTTCTCATTTGTTACCGATAACTCCGCTTCATAATATTACAACATATAATATCATATTGATGTAAAATATACAACCTGTTGATATTTTTCTGAAAAAATTTAAGTAAAACTCTTGAAAAAAAATATCAGTGTGTTATTATTTACCTGTACAGTCATTTATGACGTAATAAACAAATATATCGAGGAGGATATATCATGGATAAAAAACTTAAAATCGGTATCATCGGCTGCGGTGGTATCGCCAACGGAAAGCACATGCCGTCCCTTAAAAGTCTCAGCGACAAAGTGGAAATGGTTGCATTCTGCGATTTAATCGAGGAAAAAGCCGTTAAAGCCGCAAAGGAATACGGCACGGAAGATGCAAAGGTTTACACTGATTACAAGGAACTTCTCAAAGATAAAACCATTGATGTTGTTCACGTTTGTACACCTAACCGTTCACATAGTTTTATCACTGTTGATGCACTTGAATCCGGCAAACACGTAATGTGTGAAAAGCCCATGGCTAAATCCTATGAAGAGGCAAAGAAAATGCTTGATGCCGCAAAGAGAACCGGTAAAAAACTTACTATCGGTTACCAGAACCGTTGCACAAGCGAATCTCAATATCTTAAAAAATGCTGCCTTGACGGTGAAATGGGTGATATTTATTTTGCAAAGGCACATGCTATCAGAAGACGTGGCGTTCCCACATGGGGCGTATTCCTTAACGAATACGAACAGGGCGGCGGTCCTCTTATCGACATCGGAACTCATGCCCTTGACCTTACTCTTTGGATGATGGATAACTACAAACCGAAAATGGTTGTGGGAACTACATACAAAAAACTCAGCGACCAGACAAACCAGGGAAACTGCTGGGGCGATTGGGATCCTGCAAAATACACGGTTGAAGATTCAGCCTTCGGTTTCATCGTAATGGAAAACGGTGCTACAATTATTCTCGAATCAAGCTGGGCTCTCAATGTTGCACAGGGCGGTGAAGCCGCAACAACGATCTGCGGTACAAAAGCAGGTGCGGAAATGCTTGGCGGACTTAAACTCAACTACATCAAAAACAACCGTCAGGTTGTAGAAACTCCCGATTTTAACGCAGGCGGTGCCGCATTCTATGACGGAGTAAAAATGAATCCTTCCGAATTGGAAGCAAGACTTTGGATTGATGCCATTCTTAACGATACGGATGTAAACACAAAGCCCGAACAGGCAATCGTTGTTACTCAGATTTTGGAAGCAATTTACGAATCCGCCAAAACAGGTAAGCCTGTATTTCTTTCATAAGGAGATTTGCCATGAAACTTGCTGTTCAACTTTATTCTCTCAGAAATGATTATTCAAACGGAGAGGAATTTCTCGAAATTCTCGGAAAAGTAAAAGAAATCGGCTTTGAAGGTGTGGAATTTGCAGGATATGCCGGACTTGAACCGGAGGTTATCAAAGCCCGTCTTGATGAATTAGGCCTTACAGCAGTAGGATGTCATATCGGACTTTCCGACCTTGACGGCGACAAACTTGCCGAAACGGTTAAAACCGCAAAAACCCTCGGTATGAAATATATCGGTATCGGCGGTGCTCCCCACAGCACAGAGGAAGACGTTGCAACTCTTTGCAGAATTTTCGGAAACGCCAACGAAAAATATAAAGATGAAGGACTTAAATTCTACTATCACAACCATACAGAAGAATTTGAAATCAAATTCGGTGATACTCTTTGCATGGATGCCATTGCCGAAAAAGCATACCTTGAAGTTGACACATATTGGAGTTACTGTGGCGGTGCAGACAACTACAAATATATAACCGAAAACAAAGACAGAATTATTCTGCTTCACATTAAAGACGGAATTGACAGGCATCCCACCGCTTTGGGTGAAGGAGATAACGATCTTCTTTCCGTATTCAAAGCAGCAAAAGAAATTGATATACCCTGGCTTATTCTTGAAAATGATGATCCTGTTCCCACGGGAATTGAGGATATCACAAGAAGTATGGAATATTTCAAAGCAAATTTATAATAACAGAGGTGTAATTTATGAAACTCGGTGTTTTTACCACTCTCCTCAGCGACAAATCATTGGATGAAGCTCTTTCCTATTTTAAGTCAAAGGGAATTGAGATGATTGAGATCGGTTGCGGCGGATATCCCGGAAACGCGCATGCAAACCCGGAAATCCTTCTCAACGACGAAAAGGCATTTAACGATTTTAAAGCCACAGTCGAAAAGTACGGACTTCAGATAAGCGCACTCAGTTGCCACGGTAACCCGGTTCATCCGGATAAGAAAATTGCCGCAGAATTTGACAAGACAATTAAAGATACAATCCTCCTTGCCGAAAAGCTGGGACTTCATCAGATTAACACTTTCTCCGGCTGTCCCGGTGATTGGGAGGGTGCAAAATATCCCAACTGGGTAACATGTCCATGGCCCAACGATTTCGGTGAAATCCTCAAATATCAATGGAACGATGTTCTTATTCCCTATTGGAAAAAGACGGTTGCCTTCGCAAAGGAACACGGTGTAAACAAAATTGCCCTTGAACTTCATCCCGGCTTCTGCGTATATAACACGGATTCTCTGCTTAAACTCCGCGAAGCAGTCGGTCCGGAAATCGGTGCAAACTTTGATCCCAGCCATCTTATCTGGCAGGGAATGGATCCCGTTGCATGTATCAGAAAATTGGGCGATGCCATATTCCATTTCCACGCAAAGGACACTAAAATCGACAAATATAATACCGCAGTAAACGGTGTTCTTGACACAAAACCCTACGGTGATGAAATCAACCGTTCCTGGGTGTTCCGCAGTGTGGGATACGGAAACGATGCTTCCTATTGGAAAGATATTATCAGCAATCTTCGTATGGTGGGATATGACTATGCCATCAGCATTGAGCATGAGGACAGCCTTATGAGTCAGGACGAAGGTCTTTCAAAAGCGGTTGATATGCTTAAAGATGTTCTTATAACTCAAGCCACGGGAGAAATGTGGTGGGTTTGATTTTTTAATAAATCAAATAAAATTGCATATTATAACAGTTGCCTGAAAAAACTGATTAAAGGCAACTGTTATTTTTGTTTATCGACTTGATATGAAAAACATCTGTCTTTTATAACAAAATAGACAAATCGCCGTAGGGAACTATTGCAAATTTTTGATTAAAATGTTCAAAAAAGTATTGAATCACCGCTTTATTTATGATAAAATAAAGAATGAGTTATGATGCCTGACAGAAAGGACTAAAAAAATGAAAACGGAAGAAAACAGTGTCCCTCTTTATCTTTTCCATCAAGGTAATAATGCAAAGGCGTATGAATTTCTCGGTTGCCATAAGGAGAACGGAAAATATGTTTTCCGTGTCTGGGCTCCCCGTGCCGAGGAAGTAAACCTTGTGGGCGACTTTACCCGCTGGGAAAATGATCCCGTACCCATGAAAAAAATCAACGACGGCGGTGTATGGGAATGTTATGCCGAAAATGTGAAACAATTTGATAATTATAAATACAGAATATCCACCTATGACGGTCGAATACTTATGAAGGCGGACCCTTACGGATTTCACTTTGAAACACGTCCCGGAACAGCCGCAAAGGTTTATGATATAGAAAATTATAAATGGACGGATTCTTCATGGATGCAAAAGAGAAAGAAAACCGTTATCTACAATTCCCCCGTAAATATCTATGAAGTCAATTTAGGCTCATGGAAACAATTTGAAGACGGTAATTTTTATTCTTACAAAGATATGGCAAAGGAACTTGTGGAATACGTTGTTCAAATGGGGTACACTCACATTGAACTGATGCCGCTGAACGAATATCCTTTTGACGGTTCATGGGGATATCAGGCTACGGGATATTTTGCTCCCACCTCACGTTACGGCGAACCGAAGGATTTTATGTATTTTGTCGATACGTGCCACAATGCGGGTATAGGCGTTATTCTTGATTGGGTTCCGGCACATTTTCCGAAGGATGCCCACGGTCTTTATGAATTTGACGGCACAAGCTGTTATGAATACGAAAATCCCCTTAAGGGAGAACATCTTCAATGGGGTACAAAAGTCTTTGATTACGGCAAAAATGAAGTCCGAAGTTTTTTATCCTCAAGTGCCATGTTCTGGCTGGAAAAATATCACATTGACGGGCTTCGTGTTGATGCCGTTGCCTCCATGCTTTATCTCGACTACGGCAGAGATAACGGAAGATGGATCCCCAACGAAAACGGCGGAAACGAAAATCTTGAAGCCGTTGAATTTTTAAAAAAACTGAATAAAATAATTTTCAGAGAACATTTTGATGTTTTAATGATTGCGGAGGAAAGCACCTCCTGGCCTCTTGTTACAAAGCCCACATCCGTAGGCGGTTTGGGATTTAATTTCAAATGGAATATGGGATGGATGAATGACTGCTTGAAATATTTTTCTCTCAACGGTTTATCGAGAAAATATAACCACAACTGTCTGACATTTTCATTTTTCTACGCTTTTTCGGAAAATTTTGTTTTACCCATTTCACATGACGAAGTCGTTCACGGAAAATGCTCTTTGATTGGTAAAATGCCCGGTGAATACGATGAAAAATTTGCGGGAGTCCGCTCCTTTGTGGGTTACATGATGGCTCATCCGGGTAAAAAACTTATGTTTATGGGGCAGGAATTCGGTCAGTTTATTGAATGGGATTATAAAAAAGGTCTTGACTGGCTCCTTCTTGATTATGAAAAACACCGTCAGCTTCAGCATTTCTTTAAAACGATAAATAAATTTTATAAAGATACACCTGCTCTGTGGCAGAACGATTACGGCTGGGAGGGTTTCTCCTGGATTTCCAGCGATGATGCGGACAATTCCGTTATAGCGTTCAGAAGGATTGACGATTCGGGACATGAAATTATTGCCGTATGCAATTTCACCTGTGTAAAAAGAGAAAATTACTGTATAGGAGTACCCTATTCCGGCACATATACCGTAGTATTGAATACAGATGATAAAGAATTCGGCGGTGAAGGTAACGGCTCTCAGGGAAAAATCAAATCGCAGAAAACACCTTTACATTCATACGAAAATTCAATTTCTCTTGAATTACCGGGAAACAGCGTAATATATTTAAAAGCCCCTTTAAAGCGAAAAAAATCAAAAACCGAAACTGATAAGGAGGATAAATAATGGCAAGAAAGAAAGAATGTATCGCCATGCTTCTTGCAGGCGGACAGGGCAGCAGATTGGGAATACTGACGAAAAGCATAGCAAAACCGGCAGTTCCCTACGGAGGAAAATACCGTATTATTGATTTTCCGCTGTCTAACTGCATAAACTCCGGCATTGATACCGTTGGTGTTCTTACCCAGTATCAGCCTCTTGAATTAAACGATTATATCGGAAACGGTGAACCGTGGGATTTGGACCGTTCGGACGGCGGTGTTCATATTTTGTCGCCGTACCAACAGATAGAAGGTTCTCAGTGGTACAAAAATACAGCCAATGCAATCTATCAGAACATTAACTTCATTGACAGATATTCCCCGGAATATGTTGTAGTTTTATCCGGCGACCATATTTACAAAATGGATTACAGCAAAATGCTTCAATATCATAAAGAGAAAGAGGCGGCATGTACTATTGCCATGCTTGAAGTGCCGTGGGAGGAAGCATCGAGATTCGGACTGATGTTTGTAAACGATGACGGAGAAATTACCGCCTTTGAGGAAAAACCGAAAAATCCGAAAAGCAACAAAGCATCCATGGGTGTCTATATGTTCACCTGGTCAAAACTTCGCAAATATCTTCTTGAAGATGAAGCAAATCCCGATTCAAGCAACGATTTCGGTCATGATGTTATCCCTGCCATGCACGAGGCAAAGGAAAGACTTTTTGCATATCCCTTTGAGGGATATTGGAAGGATGTAGGAACCATCGACAGCCTTTGGGAGTCAAATCTTGATTTGCTCAATCCTAAAGTAGACCTGGATTTAACGGATGACGATTGGCGGATCTATTCACGAAGTCCTGCCGCACCGCCCCATTATATTTCATCCTCTGCCGATGTTCAGAACTCCCTTATTTCGGAAGGATGCGTAATTGAAGGTACTGTGGATTTCTCCGTACTTTTTGCAAATGTTACCGTTGAAAAGGGCGCCGTTGTTAAAGATTCGATTATTATGCCGGGTTCGGTTGTAAAATCAAATGCGGTCGTTCAATATGCCATCGTTGCGGAAAATGCCGTAATAGATGAAAAAGCGGTCATTGGAGAAAGACCTGAGGATATGAATAACCTTGAAGACTGGGGCGTTGCCGTAATAGGTTCCGGCATCACCATAGGTAAAAATCAGTCGGTTAAGCCGAAAACACTTGTGGACAAAGATATGAAAGGAGAAGAATAATGAGAGCAAATAACGTACTCGGAATAATTTTTTCCAACGCATACGACCAGGTGCTCAGCGAAATAACAAGTCTTCGTGCCATGGGCTCCGTACCTTTCTGTTCACGTTACCGTCTGATTGATTTTCCCCTTTCAAGCATGGTAAACTGCGGAATTACAAAGGTTGGTATCGTAACAAAAAGCAACTATCAATCCCTCATGGATCATCTCGGAACGGGAAAGCCATGGGATCTTTCCAGAAAAAGAGAAGGAATGTTCATTCTTCCGCCGTTTCACAGTCAACATTCCGGATTATTCAAAGGTAAAATCCAAGCCCTTGAAGGTGTGATGAATTTCATCACCCATTCAAAAGAGGAGTACATTCTCTTTTCCGACTGCAACGTGGTTTGCAACTACGATTTTAAAAAGTTAATGAAATTCCATGATGAAAAGGATGCCGATATATCCATTATCTGCAAACACGGTGTCGTTCCGAAACTTGAACACACCATGAAATTTGATATGGACGAAACAGGCAGAATAAGAAAAATTGCCGTTTTAGGTGATGAAATCACCGACACGGAAGAGATCGGCAATTACTGTACAAACATTATTCTTATGAGAAAATCTCTGCTTGAAAGACTTGTTAAGGATGCTATCAGTTTAAACTACACAAGTTTTGCAAAGGATATTTTCCAAAGAAATGTTTCAAAACTTAAAATATACGGACTTGAATCCGAGGGATTTGTGGAAGTAATTGACGGACTTCAAAGTTACTTTGACATAACAAGAATGCTCCTTAAACCTGAAAATATGAAATCTCTTTTTGATTCTCAGCGACCTGTTTTCACAAAGGTAAGGGATGAAATGCCCGCCATTTACGGACTCGGTTCAAAAGTTTCCAATTCCCTTGTGGCAGACGGCTGTGTAATAGACGGCGAAGTCGAAAATTCAGTTATTTTCAGAGGCGTAAGGATTGCCAAAGGAGCAGTTGTAAAAAATTCAATAATAATGCAGGATTCCTATATCAGCGAAGGTGTTCACCTTGATAACGTAATTTCCGACAAACTTGTTGTTATCAAGCCGGGCAAAGTTCTTTCGGGTGCTTCCACCTATCCCATGTATATCGGAAAATCTATTGTAATTTAAAGGAGAGTATAAAAAATGAAACCTTATCCGCTTTTTATCACCGCAGGAAAAGAGATGGCAACATACGAAAAGCATGTTCCCGCACCGTTTTTAAGAAAAAAATTCTCTTTGAAAAAATCAAAGAAGAATTATAAAACAGTCGTAAGCGGTCTGGGATTTTACAAATTATTTGTAAACGGAAAAGAGATCACAAAGGGCTTTCTTGCCCCCTACATATCAAACCCGGACGATATGGTTTACTTTGACGAATATGACATAACCGATTTGCTGAATGACGGTGAAAACGTCATAGGTGCAATTTTGGGTAACGGTATGGAGAACTGTAACGGCGGTGCAGTCTGGGATTTTCATATTGCGAAATTCAGAAGTGCTCCGAAATTTGCATTGAGAATATATGAGGATGATGAAATTCTCCTGGACACGGATGAAAGCTGGAAATGTGCCGACTCCCCCATATTTTTTGATGATATGAGAAGCGGTTGTTTCTACGATGCACGTAACGAAATTCCCCATTGGGCTGATACGGACTTTGACGACAGCAAATGGAAAAATGCAATTTATGCCGAAATACCCCGTGGTGAATGCAGAATTTGTGAGGCGGAACCCATTACCGTACAGCAGGAAATAAAGCCCGTAAAAATAACAAAATGTATTCTTCCCTATCACAAGAGCAATTTTGATACAAGAAGAAGTGACGCGGAACGTGAACTTTTCTTAAATAATGAACCGGAACATCAAACCTGCAAAGGTGATGAAGAAGGATATCTTTTCGATTTCGGTGTGAACACCGCAGGAATATGGAAATTAAAAGTCAAAGGCAAAAAAGGACAGGAAATAATTCTCCAGACAGTTGAATATTTTGCGGAAGACGGAAATATTCAGGTAAACAGTTTCGGCTGTTTCTATCCCACGGGATACGGTCAGCGTGATATTTATATCTGCAAAGGAGAAGGGGAAGAAACATTTATCCCCTCATTCACATATAAAGGCGGAAGATACTGCTTTGTTATCGGAATTACGGAAGAACAGGCAACGGAAAGTCTTTTGACTTATCTTGAACTCCATTCCGATTTTGAAGAACGTGGCGGATTTGAATGTTCCGATGAACTTACCAACAAACTTCAGGAAATTACAATGCGTTCCGCAAAAAGCAATTTCTTCTATTTCCCCACAGACTGTCCTCACAGAGAAAAGAACGGTTGGACAGGAGATGCCGCATCCTCGGCAGAATATATGACCATGAATTTTGCCACGGAAAAGAGTTACACCGAATGGGCAAGAAACATCTGCAAGGCGGTAAACGATATCGGTCAGTTGCCGGGAATAGTTCCCACCGCAGGCTGGGGATATCATTGGGGTAACGGTCCTGCATGGGACAGAATTATTGTATATCTCCCCTATTACACATATATTTACCGTGGGGATAAGAGAATTGCGGAAGAAAGTATTCACGGAATAATGAGATATTTAAACTATCTTACAACAAAAGAAAACGAAAACGGTCTTTTTGCTTTCGGTTTAGGAGACTGGTGTCCCATGAACAGGGAAGCAGGCGACTATGTTGCACCTCTTGAACTCACCGACAGCGTTATGGTTATGTCCATATGTGAAAAAGCATCATATCTTTTCGGAGAAATGAATATGCCGCTTCAAAAAGCATTTGCAGACGGACTTTACGAAAAAACGAGAAAAAATATACGTGAACATCTTATTGATTTTAATACCATGACCGCCGCAGGAAACTGCCAGACTTCACAGGCAATTTGTATTTTCTACAATGTGTTTGAAAAATCGGAGAAAAAAGCCGCTTTTGAAAAACTTGTTAAACTTATTAAAGAAAAAGATGATCATATTGATTGCGGTTATCTCGGTTGCCGTGTAATCTTCCACGTTCTCGCCATGAACGGAGAAGCGGAACTTGCTTACAAAATGATTACTCGAAAGGATTATCCGTCCTTCGTTTATCCTATTATCAAATACGGTTCAACATCTCTTTGGGAGCAATATTTTGACCGTGAAAACAGTTCCGTAAACCATCATTTCTTCGGAGATGTCAGCAACTTCTTTATAAAAAGAATTGCAGGTCTTGAAATAAATCCCCTCAGAAGAAACGAAAACGAATATTACGTTCATCCTTCATTTATTGAAACTCTTGACAATGCAAAAGCATATTACAATGCAGTTGCGGGAAAAATAAGTGTTGAATGGAAACGTGAAAAGGATTTAATAAAAATAAAAATCGATGCCCCCGAAAACACTAAGGGTACAATTTATATTCCGGACGGATATGAAATCAAATCCGAAAACAGAGGCTATAACGGTTTGAGAATTATTCCCGTAACAAATGAAACAAAAGAAATATTTGCAGGAAAGGTCTGAAAAAGATGAAAGTTCTTTACGTTGCAAGTGAAGCACTTCCCTTTATGGCAAGCGGCGGATTAGGCGATGTGGCAGGTTCTTTACCTAAAAGTCTGAGGAAAAGACTTATCGGTTGCCGTGTCGTTATGCCTATGTACAGTCAGATTAAAGATGAGCTTAAAGAAAAACTGAAATTTATCACAAGTTTTTCCGTTCCCGTTGCATGGAGACGGCAATACTGCGGTGTGTTTGAAGCCACTGTTGACGGCGTTATTTACTATCTTCTTGATAATCAGTATTATTTTAAAAGAGACGGTATTTACGGTCATTACGATGATGCGGAAAGGTTTGCTTTCTTCTCACGTGCCGTTTTGGAAATGCTTCCGAACATCGGTTTGAAGCCGGAAATCATTCATTGCAACGACTGGCAGTCTGCACTTACACCGATTTATTATAAACTTTTCTATGCCGATAAACAGGGATATGAAAACATTAAAACAATTTTCACTATTCATAATATTCAATATCAGGGCGTTTACGGAAAAGGTATTCTTGAAGATGTTTTCGGTATTCCCTATGACAGAGCCGACATCGTTGATTATGACGGTGATGTAAACCTTATGAAAGGTGCCGTTGAAACGGCCGATTGCGTTACAACGGTGAGTGAAACTTATGCCGAGGAAATTCTCGATCCCTGGTACAGCCACGGTCTTGACGGAATTTTAAGGGAAAGGAAATGGAAATTAAGCGGTATTCTTAACGGTATCGACACTGATTTCTACGATCCCGAAACAGATAAAATTATTGTCGCAAACTACAATTCAGAGGATTTTTCAGGTAAAAAACTTTGCAAGAAAGATCTTCAACAGGTTCTTGAACTTCCCGAAAGAGAAGATGTTCCCATTATAGGAATCGTATCACGTCTTGTATCCCATAAAGGGTTGGATTTAATCAAAGCCGTCATTGACGAACTGCTTAACACATCCGACGTTCAGCTCGCCGTTCTGGGTTCCGGTGATTGGCAATACGAAACATTTTTCAGAGAATTAAAGGACCGGTTCCCGGAAAAAGTGGGACTGAGAATAGGTTTCATTCCGGAACTTGCAAGAAAAATTTATGCCGGGTGCGATATTTTTCTTATGCCGTCAAAGAGTGAACCCTGCGGTCTTTCTCAAATGGTGGCTTTACGTTACGGCACAATTCCCATTGTAAGAGAAGCAGGGGGACTTAAAGATTCCGTTACGGACAGCGGTGATAATGAAGGAAACGGATTTACTTTCCAAAGCTATAATGCCCACGATATGCTCCATACAATAAGACGTGCCGTTCAGGGATATGAAAACCGTGAAGGTTGGAACACTTTAACAAAACGTGCAATGCAATCAGATAACAGCTGGAAAAATTCAGCAGGAAAATATATTAAATTATACACATCTCTTATAAAGGGATAACAGGAAGGAACGAAAAATTTGAAATCCTATTATATTCATCTTTTCAGAAACGGTTTAACCGATAACCCGGAGGGAAAATATATCGGTCATACGGATGTGGCATTAAGTGAAGACGGAATAAAACAGCTTAACCAAATGAAAAAGGACTTTGATTTTCCACCGGTTGAGGCAGTATTTTCAAGTCCCCTTCAACGTTCGGTGAAGACTGCGGAAATATTTTACCCCGATATAAAACCCATAATTATTAACGACCTTATCGAGTACAATTTCGGCGAATTTGAAGGCAGAAGTGCAGAGGATGAAAAGGATAATCCCCTTTTTGCAAGATGGCTCGCAGGTGAACAGGGAGTTGAACCCCCCTTCGGAGAAAGTAACGAAGCGTTTGCAAAAAGAATTTGCAATGCTTTTGAAAAAATCGTTGAAGGAATTATGAAAACAGGCACAACAAAAGTTGCCGTTTTCACCCACGGCGGTGTGATTATGTCATTACTTGCCGCCTACGGTATTCCGGAAGCACCTATGCACGAATGGCTTACCCCCAACGGTTGCGGTTACTCAATCAGAATTAACCCTATGCTTTGGATGTCGGGGAAAAAGTTTGAGGTATATGCCGAAGCCCCGTATCTGAAAGAAGAACAATAAATTACATAAAAATCGAGCAGATTTTCTCTATTTGAAAATCTGCCCGTTTTTTATACTTATAATTCTACCTCTTGATTTAAAAAGAATGAATACAACACAGTCTTTTCAATTTCATATCCCAGACATTCTCTTACGGCACGCTTGTATATATCAAGCTGTGAACTGTACCGCTCCCTTAACTGTTCGGGGTTTGAAACTCTGTCCGTTTTATAATCTATGAGGATTATTTTTCCGTTTTCCTCAAAAGCACAGTCAATAATTCCCTGCACAACAACACTTTCATCATCGTAATATCCTTCAATGTTCTCTTCGATTTCGGAAACGGGAATTTTTATAATAAACTTTTTCTCTCTGAAAACATTCGGTGAAGACAACATTCTTTTTGCAAGGTGGGAAGTAAAAAACTTTTTAAGTCTGTTTCTGTCAAGAGAAGAAACCTGTAAATCATTCAGGAAACCTGCTTCATTTAATCTTAAAATTTCACCTTCGAGATTTTCGGATGCTTCTTTATAGTCTGCATGTTGCATAAACAAGTGCATTGCCGTTCCTCTTTGAGCCGGTGTCAAACCGAAATTATCCATAAACGCAGGACGTGACGAAGCAAAAAAATCACGGTTTATTCCCACCTTTTCGGAGTGAGATGCACTCCTCTTTGCAAGCACTCCCGCAAGTTTTTTATAAGGATAAACGTACTCTGCTTTTTCTCTTATTACCTCCGTTATTTCTTCATTCGCTTCTGTTTCATTTTCGATAGAATTATCATAATCTATTTGACTGAAAAACATACATTCCTCCGCATTGACCAAAAACACATCCATGGGAGAAATATCATTCAAGTCATAATCTTTTATATTTATCAGCGACCGGTTTTTAAAAAATTTCTGTCCCGGATATCTCATTGCAGACATTAAAATCAAAGAAAAATAATCCGGAGCACGTCTTACTACTAACGGATTTATTTTTTCCGTAGTGAAATAAGACGAAAATTTTACAAACTTATCTTCGGGATTTTTTTCGGTGGCAACCATAATGAGTTTTTCCTTTGCCCTTGTCATGGCAACATAAAGCACACGAAGTTCTTCCGACATTTCCGACTTTTCTTTTTCGATTTTCAATGCGGTATGGCTGAGCGTTTCATACCTTATCATGCGTACACTGTCGCTTCCCATAATTCCCACACCGCTTTCCGGATGGGCAATAAGATTTGTCCTTTGAGAATTTCTGTTGAACTGCTTCTCACATTCCGCAAGAATACAAACGGGAAATTCAAGTCCCTTGCTTTTATGTATGCTCATAATTGCAACGGAATCATCAGAGCCGGATACTCTTGCCGCCGCCTTTACACTTCCGCTTTCACGGAGTCGGTCAAGCATTCTGACGAAAGATGAAAGTCCCACATTGTTTTCCGCAAAAAAACTGTCCGCATATTTTTTCAGTATATCAATATTTCTGCGTTTGATTTCACCGTCATCCCAGACACTTACAACGCTGTCAAATCCGCTTTTTGAAATAATATATCTGATGAACTGACCTGTGGGCAATGCGGATGACATCATTCTGTATTCTTCCAGCATATTGAGAAAATATCTGCTTTTTTCATTTCCCTTTTCCGCATCCTCCGACACCGCCTGATAGAATGAACCGCTTTTATTTCTTGCTCTTATTTCGCTCACTTCGTTTACGGAAAATCCGCCGAAGGGTGAAGTCATTACCGTCAGAAGATTTACGTCATTTACAGGATTATCTATCACCTTTAAAAGTGCAATGATCATCCTTATTTCCATCTGTTCAAACAGATTTCCGTTTTCATTAACGTAGGCATTTATACCGCAGTCGGTAAGTATATTCATCATCACACCGGCGTTTTTTTTGTTTCTCAAAAGAATACAAAAATCAGACAGTTTTATCGGTCTGACGTTTTCTCCGCTTCCCACGGTTTCGCCGTCATCAATCATTTTTTTAATGATTTTCGCAATATACACACTTTGATATGCAATTTTGTCAAAATCCTCCGGAGCATCAGAAGAATCAATAATATGCAAACTTACATCTGCACCCTCTTTTTCCGGATATTCTGCGGCAGGATATAATCTTTCCGCCTTGTTATATTCGATTTCACCCGTTTCCTCGCTCATAATCTGATCAAAGGTGAAATTGATAAAATCGGTTATCCCCTTTCTGCTTCGGAAATTCTTATCAAGAATTATTGTGGCGGGATAATTATTTTTATCCCTGTCATATAACTCGTATGACCTTTTTTTATCATTAAATATTTTCGGCATCGCCTGACGGAAGCCGTAAATACTCTGTTTGACATCACCTACGAAAAACAGATTTTTACCGTCCTTTGAAATTGCTTTGAAAAGTTCATCCTGTGCCTCATTCGTATCCTGATATTCGTCAACAAGGATTGCCTTAAACTCATCGGAATACCTTTCGGCAATATCTGTTTTAATATATTTTCCGTCCTTCTTTTCAAGCAAAATATCTAACGCATAATGAAGAACATCCGAAAAATCGGCACAGTTATTTTCTCTTTTTATTTCGGAAAATCTGTGATAAAAATCAACTGTGATTTTCGCCAACATTTTCATGACCGGCATTATTTTACGGGAGTCGTTTTTATTTTCCTCTGATGTTGTCGGCAAGGCAGACCTGATCTTTTCAAAATAATTTTTATATTTATCTCTGATATTTTTATTGCTTACACTAATTTGTTCGTTGAATTTTTTTGAACCGGGAATTGTGTCAAACCGTGTCTTTTTTCTTACAAGATAAACCAGTTCATCCCAATCTTTTTCTGTTTCAAGTTTCTCGGCAGAATCGGAAATTTCCCGAAAATATGAATATTCTTCGCTTAAAAGTGCCAGATATTTTTCGGTAAAACTTCCGTCCTCTGCGGCACGTTTTAACGCAAATTCCGCAAGGTCTGCACAGTAACCCGATAATGAAGAAATGTAGTCCGCAAGGATTTTAACAAAACCGTTCTGCCTGTCAGACCTTTCATCAGCCAATTTAGTTTCAATGGAATTTATCCATTCTTCGGGGCAGGGATATGACTGAGAAAATCCAAAAATATCCATAACTATACCCTCAAGAGAACCGTCATCACTGCCTGAGGTGTACATATCCGCAAGAGCGTTAAATTCCTCCGAGCCTTCCTCGTAATATTTTTCCGCAACCTCGTCATACGCCTGCTTACGGTAAACTTTTTCCGTAGCACCGTCAAGAATTTTATAATCAAAAGAAATATCAACCGCCTGAAAATTGCTTTTCACAATATCGGAACAAAAACTGTCTATGGTACATATTTTCGCCGTAGGTAAAATCATTTGCTGTTTCAGAAGACGGTTTCTGTTTTCAATGTTTTTCTCCGCAGAAATACATTTTTCAAGTGCGGCATTTATTTTTTCTTTCATCTGTGCTGCGGCGGCTTTTGTAAATGTTACAATTACAAGTTCATCTATATTATACGGATTTTTTTCATCGGTTATCATTTCGATAACTCTCTGTACCAAAACCGCCGTTTTACCCGAACCTGCCGCAGCGGAAACAAGCACCGTGCCTTCACGTGCTTCGATTGCATTTTTTTGCTGTAAAGTCCATTTAACGTCAGCCACGGTCCTCGCCTCCTTCCGTGCCGTCAAAAATTTCGTCCCTTTTCAACTTCACAATATTACGGTAATCCTTTTCTTTACCTGTTTCGCACACATCCTGATAATCGCAATAATCACATGCACAGAATTTTGAGTCTTTTTTCACGGGATGAGGTTCTGTTTTACCGTCAAGCAACTCATTACCCATTTCAAAAATAAGTTTATCGACTTTTTCTTTAAGCTTACCCATCTCCGCTAAAGAAATTATATCGCCTGTTAATATTTGCGAATCCTTTTTTTCCTTATATTCAACATTGATAAAACGTCCCTTTATTCCCTTTTCCATACCGTCAATAATATCCGAATTATCAATAACCGCACCAAAGGATCTGTGCTGTTTTGAATGTTCCTTATCCGTTTCCTCCTCCGTTTCATTCCTGGAAGCGGTACGCAAAGAAACCTTTGCAGGTTTATATAAAACACCTGCCGGAATAATATCTCCGTATTTTTCCTGTCCGTTTTCCCAAATGGAAAAAAGATATACAAACATCTGAAGATTAAGTCCCTGAACGATTTCGTAAAGATTAAATTCCTTACTTCCCGTCTTATAGTCAACAATTTTTACACATGTTTTACCGTCATATTCCATGGTGTCTACTCTGTCAACAAAACCGTGAATACAGATTTTCCCCTTACCTTCAATAGGAATTTCATACATGGGAATATCTCCGTCCCTGTCGATTTTCAGTTCAAAATCTGCCGGTCTGAATTTGCTTACGGAAAATTCCTCGATTATCTCCGTGATCAATTCAAGAACGATTTTTTCAAAACGTTTGTACAGAGCCTTAAACCTGTTTGTTTTGCCCTCCATACCTCCGAGATTTTCCTCTGCAAAGCCGTCAAGAGTAGTTTTTATTGCATGTTTCAATTCATCACGGTTCATTTCCGTTAAAGAATCCACGCCGTACTGCTTCAAAAGTATTTCAAGACAATAATGCACCACCGTACCTCTTATTCTTGAATCAAGTTTTGCCGGTTGAGCAGGCAACGCCTTCAAACCGAAACGGCAAAAATATTTGAATGCACAACCGTAATAATCTTCAATTTTAGAGGCGGATAAGTACATGGTTTTTCCGAACAGTTTTTCTGCGGTTTCGGGATTGGTAATATTAAAGTTCCTGCCGTTTTCCGCTTCTTCAAGCATTTTGACTTTACCGCAATATTCATCCTTTTCGGAGAGATATTTTTTTAGTGAAGCCGTTTTTTCATCTTTTATTTTCCACCTTGAAGCCAAAACCTCATAAGCAGTTTCCACACTGCCCACAGTATCAAAACTGTCCGTTAAAGAAAAATCTTTCTCCTCAATTTCGGGGAATATTTTTTTAAGCTGAAAAATCAATTCCGAGGGATATAATTCCTCTCCGGAATAATCGAATGCAGAATACGAAACAAATAATTTTTTTGTTGCACCTGCAAAAGTATTGTAAGAAATAAACCTTTCCTCCAACAATTTCATTTCAATTTTATCGTCAAGATCAAGTCCGTTTTCGGAAAGATTTAATCTGTCCTTTCGTGAAAACAATCCGTTCTCCGATGGCACAAAGGGGAAAACGCCGGAATTAACACCCATGACAAAAACGATTTTCGGTGAACCTATTCTCGTCCTTTCCGCATCACCTACAAGGACTTCATCAATTCCCTGAGGGATTTTTCCTAAATTCTGAACTGAAATAACTATTTCAAAAAGATTTTTTATCTCCGAAGCCGAAAGATTTGCCTTTGAGATTACCATGGCCATATCGTTTAAAATATCCATCATGGTATCCCAAATTCTTTCCTGCTCCTCAGCAAGTTCCGGCTCTCCGTTTTCTTCAAGATAAATTGCTTTCTTTTTAAGATTTTCTCCCGCATTTATCTCCGACAGCAAATTATATACGGCACTTGCCGCTTCCTCACCGTTTGCTCCGTTTTTAATTTTATCCCTGAATTTTGCCAAGGGTGAAACTGTTTTTTCTCTGACCTCATTTATTTTTTTTAATAAAATTTTTTCTTTTTCACCTAATCCCGAACCGAGACCGGAGGGATTTTCGGAAAACTCACGGTTAAGCTGTTCTCCCTCAACACCCCATATAAAAATATAATTTTCAAATTGTGAAACATCTTTTCCGTCAACATCAAACAACCCTGTTTTAATACATCTTATCAACCTTTCACTGTTAAATCCGAATGTTGCGATTTCAAAAGCCGACTGAACAAGGACGGTAAGAGGCTGACTTTTTATTTCCTGACGCTTATCGTTAAACACATCAATACCGTATTTATTTAATTCAAATTTTATCTCCTCATCATAATCTTCACCGGAACGGGAAATTATTGCAATATCTCTGCAACGAACATTTCCTCCGGCAATAATTTTCTTCACCTCGTTTGCAACATATCTGCATTCATCCGAAATATTTCTCGCCTTACAAAGTTTGATATTTTCCGGTTGTTCCTCATAAACGGAATAATCCGGGTTGTACAAATTTTTTTCCAGAAAAAGAATTTCCTTATTACGGTATTTTTCGCTTTCCGCTTCATCCGTATGTATCATTTTAATTCTTACGGAATGTTTCTCCGCCACGTCGATTATCTTTTTTACATTCTTTTTCACATAAGAAAAAACGCCGTATTCTTCATTATCTCCCACTATTTTATCACAGCAAACGCTGACATAAACATCCTTTGCCTGAACTAACATTCTTTCGATTATTTTAATTTCCTGTTGAGAAAAACCGTTAAATCCGTCAAGGAAAATTATTTTATTTTCAAAAAAATTTACCTCACCTAAAATATCATAAAGCCTTGTAAGTCTGTCATTGGGATCGTAATAACGGTCTGATAAAAGTGCTTCGTATGCCGATAAAATCAAGGATATTTCTTTCAGTTTCTTTTTCAAAACAGAATTATCCATATTGTTAAGGCAAGCACCGATATCCTTGTCGGAAAGTGCATTGTTCTTAAATTCATCGGAAATCCTCACCATTTCCGCAACAAAACTGCCGTTTTTCCTCTGACGTGAATAATAGTCAAGCTTGTCCGAAACAGAAGAAAGTGCAAGGCTCATCAGCATTGCCTTTACTCCTTCGTCAATTTCGGGTAATTTTTCCTTACCGTATTCTTTTTTTACCGTATCATAAATATGCTTGAAACTTGTAACCACCTCAACCCTGTTGCAGTCAACGGGACCTAAAATATCAAGCATCGCTCTTTCTGCGGAAAAAGAAAACTGCTCCGGGACTACAAGAAGAATATTCTCATAGCCGGAGCGTGTTAACGATAAAATCATATTATTTATCATTGTTGTTTTTCCGCTTCCGACTCTTCCGTAAATAAAATTCAGCATAAAATATCTCCTTTTATTTTCATCGAAAACGTCTGAAATTTAAGTTTCCTTAATAATACCACGAGTAAATATTTTCATATCTGTCGCCGGGTGAACCGTATTTTCCCACAGAAAGCTCGTTAGTATAAACCTCTATTCCCTTCCTGTAACAAACAGGCACAAACGGAGATGAAACATTAAAGTAATCAACAAATCTTTGTACGGTAATTTTACCTCTCAAAAACTCATCATACATACTTACTATTCTTGACGTAGTGTCAATTCCGTTTGAAACCCCTGAACCGGATGTGAAAAACTGTGACAAACTCATATTTGGAGAAATAACCGTTTCGCCCACATACAAATCAAAATTGCCCAGAGAAACCGCTTCCTTAAACCTTTCAAAGGAGAGTTTTTTCACTTCAACTCTGATACCGTTTTCACCGAGAACAGATGCAATCTTTTCAGCCGTTGAAACTTTAAACGGGTTATCTTTATTAACCACAAGTTTCAATGACATTATACTACTTCCGATGTCCGATTTTCGGGACAGTCCCGCATTTTCAAGCAATAATTTTGCCTCATCCTTTTTAATTTCGGCATCTGTCTGTTCAATATGTATATTTTTAATTTCCTTCCATTGAGGATGGAAAGGCGTTTCGGCAATTTCGGCATATCCGAGAAAAGATTCTTCAACAATCTTTTCTTTGGGAATTAAAAGAGAAATCGCCTGTCTGACCTGCTGATTTTTCAGATTTTCATTTGATGAATTTATACCGAGAAAAACAAGGTTTAACATACTTATATCATTGTTAAGCGTGGCAGTTCTGACAAAACTTCCGTTACCGAGAGAATCAAAATAATAAGAAATTGCTCCGGATTCAACACTTTGAAGTGCGGTTGAAGCATCTAAAAGATTAACAAGTTTTATTCTTCTGACCTTCGGCATGGTGTCATTATGCCATCTTTCGTTCATAATGAGAGTTTGAGAATCCTCAATTTTATATTTTCCGCTGCCGATAATGGTGTTTCCGTCCTTATCGCTTTCATTTTTAATTATGGGAAAATCAAGACAGGCGGCGGCATATTTATCCTCTTTTTCAAGTTCAAAGGATACACTGAACCCGCTTGAGGAAATTTCCTTAAAATTATTTAACTGTTTACCGAAAACATCGCTTTTCTTTGCAAGCTCATAAGAATATTCAATATCATCAGCCGTTATTTCCGAGCCGTCGCTGAAACAGTAATCCCGGTTTATTTCCACCTGAACAAGAGTACCCGCTACTTTAACACTTTCGGCAATTACGTTCTCCGTGGAAAAATCGCTTTTGCTTTTCGTAAGTCCTTCAAAAAGCAAAAATCTCAAATCTCTGTTGAAAGAATTAAGGGTTGTATAAGGATTTAACGTATCCGAAGCACTGACGGGCAATTTTATCGTTACGGAATCGTCAATTTCAGCAGATACAGGTTTTATTTTTCCGTTATTTGTACAGGATGACATTAGAAAAACAAAACTTACTGAAAGAAAAACAGAAATAAATTTATATATTTTTTTCATTATATCCTCCCTATTCTCTGATAAAAATTCTTTCAACGGAAACGGTTTTACCTGTATTATTATCAACTTCAAAAATACAGCCGTTTATCATACAAGGTCCCTCTGCGGTTTCAAATTTTTCGGGCAAGCCTTCCTTCAACCGTTTTATCACGGTTTCCGGTTTAATTCCCAAAACAGAATTTATACTTCCGCACATTCCCAAATCGGTGATATATCCCGTATAATCACCGAGAATTTGCTCATCCGCAGTTTGAACATGGGTATGAGTGCCGAAAAATGCGGAAATTCTGCCTTGAAGATAAAATCCCATTGCACGTTTTTCCGAAGTGGCTTCACAATGGAAATCAACTATTTTAATTTTACATCCGTCAATTTCCTTCAACGCATTATCAACCGCCACAAAGGGATTATCTCCGCCGTCAATTCCGTACTGTCCCAAAAGATTTATTATTCCGATACGGACACTTCCCTTATCAATGATGCCGTACCCCTTTCCCGGATTTCCGCTGTAAAAGTTTGCCGGGCGAATTATATCATTCCTTTCATCAAGAAAATCATATACTTCTTTTTTTTGAAACACATGATTACCCGTTGTAATAAAATCCACACCGCTGCTGAAAAGATTGTTTGCCGAGTCGGAAGTAACTCCGTTATACGGAGCGGAATTTTCTCCGTTTGCAATACAGACATCAATTTTCTTCTCTCTTTTCAGGGACGGCAAACGCTTTCTGATAAAATCACAACCGGGATCTCCGACCACATCACCTAAAGCAAGTATTCTCATTTTCCGCACCGTCCTTTAATAATAATTTATCGGAAATATAAGGGAAATATTACCTTATGAAAAAAATAACGGGCCGCCAAACGGCAGCCCATCAGCTAATAACTAAATTATTTTGCATAATCGACAGCACGGTTTTCTCTGATAATATTAACCTTAATCTGTCCGGGATATTCAAGTTCACTTTCGATTTTCTTAACAATTTCCCTTGCAATAAGTACCATACCCTCATCTGTAACAACTTCGGGTTTAACCATAATTCTGACTTCACGTCCCGCCTGAATTGCAAAGGAACGGTCAACACCGTTAAAGGAATTTGAAATTTCTTCAAGCTGTTGAAGACGCTTAATATAATTCTGAACATTTTCACGTCTTGCACCCGGTCTTGCGGCGGAAATAGCATCGGCAGCCTGAACAAGACATGCCACAATGGTTTTCGCCTCAATTTCACCGTGGTGAGCGGCAATAGCATGAACGATAGCATCGTTTTCCTTATACTTTTTCGCATACTCAACACCGAGTTGAATATGTGAGCCTTCCATTTCATGGTCAAGAGCCTTACCTATATCATGAAGAAGACCTGCTCTCTTTGCCTGCTTAACATCAGCACCGACTTCGGCAGCCATAAGCCCTGCAAGATAGGAAACCTCAAGAGAATGGTTAAGTACGTTCTGTCCGTAACTTGTACGGTATTTAAGTTTACCGAGAAGTTTGATAAGTTCGGGATGAATATTGTTCACTCCCGCATCAATCATAGCACGTTCACCGGTCTGTTTGATTGTTTGTTCAACCTCTTTGCGGGCCTTTTCAAACATTTCCTCAATACGTGCGGGATGAATTCGACCGTCTGCGATAAGTTTTTCAATAGTGAGTCTTGCAACTTCTCTTCTGACCGGATCAAAACTTGATACGGTAATCGCTTCCGGAGTATCATCAATAATAAGATCAACACCGGTAATCGTTTCGAGAGTACGGATATTTCTTCCCTCTCTGCCGATAATTCTTCCCTTCATTTCATCATTGGGAAGAGCAACTACGCTGACTGTAGCCTCTGCGGCATGGTCAGCGGCACAACGCTGAATTGCCGTTGAAATAACCTCTCTCGCCATGGAATCCTGCTCATCCTTAAGTTTCTGCTCGTATTCCATAATCTTAAGAGATTTTTCACGGTCAAGTTCTCCGTCAAGAGATTGAAGCAAATAATCCTTTGCCTGTTCCTTAGAAAAGCAAGAAATTTTTTCAAGCATTTCAAACTGACTTCTCTTGATGCTATCTATTTCAACAAGTTTGTCATCTGCATCTTTAAGTTTTTGCTTTAAGATTTCGTCTTTCTTTTCAAGAGCCTCGGTCTTTTTGTCGATAGACTCTTCTTTTTGAATCAAACGTCGTTCCTGTCTTTGAATTTCGGAACGTCTTTCACGCAATTCTTTTTCAGTTTCGGATCTCTGTTTATAGATTTCATCTTTAACTTCGATCAAGGCTTCTTTTTTACTTCTTTCAGCCTCCGAAACAGCATCGTTGATAATTCTTGCCGCTTCCTTATTGGCTGAACCTATTGTAGCCTCTGCAACCTTTTTTCTATGTGAACCGCCGACAACAAATCCTATAACACCTGCAGCCGCCGCGGCAACAACAATAAGAATAATCCAAACGTAAGTTTCCATAGATAACACCTCCTTCTTTTAAAGTCATTTTTTTTCAAAATAATATCCATCAAAAGAATTCAGTAGGAATATTAGAAATTGATGTATTTTAAACATAAAAATACATCAACTATTTTATACTTATTTCATTAAAATGTCAAGAGAAAAGGAAATATTTATCGCATATTTAAAAAATTTCTCAATTTTACTTTTCGTTTAATTGACTTCTGTCATTGGCACATATCAATGTTTTTTAATTTTTTGATAAAAGAGAATAAAAACGGTGCTGAAACTACTGCGGCACAGCAATATGCTACAGGCTGTGCAAGTTCGATACCCTTCAAGCCGAATAATTTACTGAATATCACAATTAACGGTATATAAAACAAACCGTTTTGAGCACAGGCAAGAAAAAATGCTCTGCCTTTTTTACCGATACTTTGAAATGTCATATTTGCCACCATAACCGTAGGAAGAAGAATCATTGCAACGCACAAATACCTCAATGCGGCTGAACTTATATCCACAATTTCTTTTTCCGTTCTGAAGATACTGACAATTTGCGGAGCAATAACAAACATGACCGCAGACAAAACCCCCACAACAAGCGTATCAAATTTCAATGTAAAAATAATACTTTTTCGTACTCGGTCATATTTTTTCGCACCGTAATTAAATGATGCAACAGGCTGAAATCCCTGACCGATACCCACAGCGATGCTGAAAATAAGCATGGAACATTTTGCAACGATGCTCATAGCGGCAATACAGGGATCCCCGAAGGGCTTTGCCGCAATATTCAAAAGCATTGTAGAAAGCGAATTTAACGACTGTCTTGCAAAACTGGGAAGACCTGTGCCGATAATATCCCATACAACTTTAATATTAAAACTGATATGCTTTATCGACAGTTTACTTTGAGTTTTTCCGAAAACAAACATGGAGAACAGAATTATCAAACTTATGTATTGGGAAACAGCCGTTGCTATTCCCGCTCCCGCAATGCCCATATTAAAAGAAAAAATCAGAATGGGATCCAAAATCATATTTAATATTCCGCCTGTTGTCAAGCCTATCATTGCAAGTTTTGCCATACCTTCATATCGCAAAATATTGTTAAGTACGCAGGACATGGAAAGAGCCGGAGCCGCAATCAGAATATACAAACCGTACTCTTTTGCATAGGGAAGAATTGTATCGGTACTTCCGATAAATTTCATAAAAGGTGTAAGAAAAATTATTCCGAAAACCGCAATTAAAGCACCGACAAAACCGGACCAAAAAACTGCGGTGGAACTGTATTTTTTTGCAAGTTCAAAATCTCCGGAACCGAGATGACGGCTGATAATACTGCCCGAACCGTGCCCGAATGTAAATCCGCACGCCTGAATCAAGCCCATCAGCGTAAACACAACTCCCGTGGCACCGCTTGCGGAAATGGAAAGTTTTGAAACAAAATATGTATCTGCCGCATTGTAAATCATGGCAACCATCATGCTGATAACCGTCGGCACGGCAAGAGATGAAATCAATTTATTTACAGGCGTTTCGGTCATTTTATGAAACTGCTCATTTGCATTATCCGTCTTTTGCATACAAATCATTCCTTCTGATAAAAAAATACTTTTACTATTATACTTTTTTATTTTTTATCCGTCAAGTTTTAGAGAGAAGGAATTATATACCGGCGTTTTATACAAAAAAGAATATAGCAACATTAAAACCCCGTTTTCATTTTGAGGTCTTTGAGAATATTTCGGCGATGATAATTACGATGAATGGGTAAATTTCAAAACATGGCACACGACTGAAACGCAAATACACAGGTACATATTCATTTCGTTGCAAATCGGAAATGTTTTATGTTGTGAGAAAGGCTTTGTTTTATTTTATCTGATTTATAAATACCTCTCTTATATAACGACACTTTTCAAACAAATCACTCAATCAAGATCATATAAGAATATGTCCACTCCGGCATCTTCCAT
>JAZUKF010000216.1:0-17893 GCA_045643165.1 Acutalibacteraceae bacterium
TATAATCGGAGCGGTTTTTTATATTGTTATAAAATTTTCCGACAGTCTGCATAAGCAAAGAGAATCAGAGATGCAACTTGATATGCAATTAAAACTTTATAATGAGATGATGAAGAAAAACCGTGATATCCGGGAATTTCGGCATGATTATAAAAACAATCTTTTTTCATTGGAAACATTTATTGAAAATGAGAAATATGATGATGCGAAAAAATATATTGAAGATTTAAACGGTTCTCTTGAAACCACAAAAAACCGTTTTGTTACCGGAAATTATCTTGCGGATGCAATAATTACGGATAAGGCAGATAACGCAGCCGGAGGAAATATAGAGATAGATTTTTCGGGTACAATTCCGGAAAGAGGAATAAGCAACAGTGATTTGTGTACGATGCTTTCTAATTCTCTTGATAATGCCGTAAGAGCCTGCATAAATATTGC
The DNA here is from genome assembly GCA_045643165.1 of Acutalibacteraceae bacterium. Taxonomy (GTDB): domain Bacteria; phylum Bacillota; class Clostridia; order Oscillospirales; family Acutalibacteraceae; genus SIG575. The sequence goes on from JAZUKF010000216.1 coordinate 442, forward strand.
ACCGTGCAAGATAATTATTACATCAAAGGAAAATCCAAAGGGTGTAATTTTAAAAATAAAAAATTCCGTTGAGGAAAAAGTTGAAATTAAAAACAATAAAATAAAAACCACTAAGGCAGATAAAGAAAATCACGGCATCGGAATAGAAAACATAAAAAAAGTTGCGGCAAAATACGGCGGATATGTTGAGTTGAGCTGTGATGATAAATTTTTTGAAACAGAGATAGGACTTTATTTTAAAAATTCGGAGGAATAAGCAATGAAAAGGACAATTAAAAAAATCTGTTGTGCTGTTATGGCTGTAATTATGATTGTAATTGCGATACCCTTCAGTACAGGTGCGGGAAACAATATTTTCGGAATAACCGCAAGTGCAGCAACAATTCCGGAATCCGGAACTTGCGGGGAAAATTTAACATTTACGTATGATTCAAATACCGGTTTGCTGACAATCAGCGGTGAAGGTAAAATGGATGATTATAATTCTCCTGTTGATTCACCTTTTTATATTAAAGATACCGGTATAGGTAATAAATCACCGGTAAAAACAGTTGTTTTTACAAACGGAGTAACAAGAGTCGGAAAATATGCATTTTGGAGAAGCAGATATTTAACAGATGTATCTTTCAGTGACAGTGTTGTTGAAATCGGAGAGGATGCATTTCTTGCTTGCGAAAAAATTACAGATATTTATATCCCGGAAGCGGAAAGTATTGAACGATATGCATTTTCCCAGTGTAAAGGGTTGACTGATGTTACTTTTGGAAAGTCTTTAAGCTTTATCGGAGATCATGCATTTCAATCTTGCGAAAAAATCACCGATGTTTATATCCCGGAAAATGTTTCCTCCATCGGTAACGCTTGTTATGAAGGTTGCCCGGCTATAACAAATATAACTGTTTCTTCAAGCAATAAAGTTTATGACAGTCGTAATAATTGCAATGCTATAATTGAAACGGAAACAAATACGTTGATAGCAGGGTGTCAGAATACCGTAATCCCGAATGATATTACAAATATCGGTCCAAGTTCGTTTTACGGTTGCAGTCATTTAATGAATATAACTATTCCGAACAGTGTTAAAAAAATTTCTTCAAGTGCATTTTTATATTGTACCGGTTTGACGGACGTTATTATTCCGGAAAGTGTTTCGATTATCGATTTTTGTGCTTTTATGTATTGCGAAAATTTAAAAAGCATAACGCTTCCCGATACGGTAACAAGTATAGAACAAAATGCTTTTATGTATTGCAAGAGTTTAACCGAAATAACACTTCCAAAAGGAATGACGATAATAGACAATGATACTTTCAGGGATTGTACAAGTCTGAAAAGTGTTGTGATTTCGGAAAATATCCGAAGTATAGGCAGCGGTGCATTTTCCGGTTGTACAGCTTTAATAAATATCAGTGTTGACAGTAAAAATATATATTTGAACAGCAGAAACAACTGTAATGCCATAATAAATACAAGTTTGAATAAACTTGTTAAAGGTTGTAAAACTACGGTGATACCGAATGATGTTGCATCGATCGGATCTTCTGCCTTTTCGGGGATTAAAGATTTAACGAGTATAGTTATTCCGGAAAGTGTTACTTCGATAGAAGCAGGAGCGTTTTATTCCTGCACTAACCTGAAAGATATTTATTATCCCGGCAGTGAAGACGAATGGAATTTAATATCTGTCAATTCATCTAATAATGATGACTTTTTAAATGCAACGGTACATTATTATTACAATAAAACGGAAGGATCTTGCGGAGAAAATGCTGAATGGAAATTTTCCGAAGAAGAGGGAATTTTATATATTTCCGGCTCCGGAGAAACGGATTCTTTTGATACCTTTGAAAAATATGCCTGGAGCAAGTATAAGGACGATATTAAGTACGTTGAGGTGTCCGACGGAATAACAAGTTTAGGCAGTAACGCATTTTCGGCTTGCAGTGAAATTAACGAGGTTTATTTCGGAAAGGATTTAACTTCAATAGGAAGCAACGCCTTTGCAGATTGCGAAAATCTTGTTCTTGTATGTATGACTGCCGATGATTTTAATGCTGAAAGTGCTTTTAAAAACAATTCAAATAATATTACATTCATTGTGTCTGAAAATAATAAAACAGCACAAAGTTATGCAAATAAAAACAATATACCGGCAATCACGGTAAGCTTTTCCGAAAAAACCGTTGATTTTAAAGGTATTACCACTGTTTACGGCAATTTGGATTATAAGTATTTGACGAATTTTGTCAATAAGTATTCTTCTGCGGAATTCCTTCATTTCGATAAGTTGATATTTGACGGTGTAGAACCTGATACGATTATTATTGAGGATTGTGAGAATGTTGATACATCGGTTAAGTATTTCGCTCTTGAAGATTTGACGGTCAGTCTTAATGTTATTAAAGACGGAACAGCACAGAAAGTAACCTTTGCACAAATGCTTGATTTACTTGAAAGCGGAGATTTTGATGCTTTTAAGCTTGTTATGAAATCTAAAGATATCGAAGAAAAAGAAGAAACATTTTTTGAAAAAGTTAAAAGTGCAATAGATGAATTTGCGACAAATGCATTGCGTTTGATTACTAAAGCGGTAAATTTTATAGTAAAAATATTTAAGAAAAAATAATTGTTAAATAAACATCTGAATTACTGAAAGTAAAAAGAATAAAAACCAACAAGCCGTCTTGAAATGACTGATAAAGTCAAAACAAGACGGCTTGTTTATTTTTTGTTTGTTACAGTTATAAAAGCGATGCAGCTTCTTTATCAATAAATAAGGTTACATCGGGATGAGTTTGAAGAATTGAAGCGGGACAATTCGGTGTAACTTCGCCGTTTACCGTTGCGGCTATTGCTTTGGCTTTTGAAGCACCTGTTGCAATAAGCACAATTCTTTTAGCTGTCATGATATCCTTAATTCCCATAGTAAAGGCATATTTCGGCATTTCACTTTCCGTGAAATATTTTTTATTGCTGTTAATGGTGCTTTCGGAAAGTTTAACACGGAAGGAGTGGTTTGTAAATTCATTTGACGGTTCGTTAAAGCCGATATGTCCGTTTGTTCCTATTCCGAGAATTTGTACGGCAATTCCGCCTGCATTTTCGATATCTTTTGTATATTTTTCACTTTCTTTGTCAAAATCTGTCGTATTACCGTTCAGAAAGTGAACATTATTTTTGTTAACATCAATCTTATTGAAAAGATTATTATTCATAAAGGAATGATAACTGTTGCTGTCCTCAACAGGTAAATCACAGTATTCGTCAAGGTTGAATGTTTTCATATCCTTGAAAGAAATGTTTCCTTTTTCATATTCACTTATTATATATTTATATGTAGGTATCGGGGAAGCGCCTGTGGCAAAACCTATCGCACAATCCGGAGTGTCTTTAACGGTTTTAACTATTATTCTTCCTACTGCTTCTCCGATCTCCTCAGCGTTTTCATAAACTAAAACCTTCATCTTTTTTACCTCCGCAAAATATTATAGACTACATTATAACATATATGTCAAGAAAATAAAGAGATTTTGATAAAAAAATAACAAAAAAATAATATTACCGAATAAATGTGCGTCAAAGTACATAAAATTGGACTTTGGTACGAAATTTGTCGAACATTTGTATTGACTTTTTTGAAAACGGTGCTATAATTGCCTTGTAATGAACAAACGTTCTTGATTTGTTCGTCCGCATTTAAAAGTTTTGAAAGGTTTCGGTGATAATTATGACAGGTATTCAAATTTTAGTTACCGGTATTGAAATTGCAGTTGCATGTTTTATTTTGTGGGGATTTAAAAATAACAGCAAATTGATAAGATATGAGAATTGGATGATAAGATTTGTATTTGCTGTTATTCGTGAATGTAAACGTAAAACACTTAAAAAGAAAGCTGAAATCAAACGAGGGGAATATAACGGAATTCGTGAAAAAGATAATTTCCCCGTTAAGAAAAACAATGTTGTTTATATTGATAATTATGTGGCATAAAAAATGTACCGAAGCAAGGTTTAATTGTTTCGGTACATTTCTTTATAACTCAAAATCGCTTTGTTCAAATTTTGCGGGTTTCGGTGCTTTCCTCGGTACTCTCCTTAAAGGATCATAGTTAAATGAATGACAGTGATCATCCGGATCCATAACCCCTTTTTTTATGCAGAGAATACTTTCTTTATCCGCTGAAGGTTTTCCGTATTTGCAGCAGGAACATTTTTTACCGTCTTTTTTTAGGTTTACAAGTTTTTTATTCATAATGGCAACCGAAGTAAAATCTTCTCACCTTTCGTTTTTTTCTATTTTATCACATTTTTTTCTTGGTATCAAGTTCTAAAATAAAAACAGTACACATCAATAATAATCCTGCGGTTGCGGGAGCGCTGTATGAAAATGTTTTTATTGCGGGATTTGTAATATTTGAAAAAACAGGTGAAACTCCGGGGAAAATTTTTAAAAGTAAATTGCAGATTATTGCGGAAATAATTCCGTTCAGAATTCTTGATGCAATAAAAAGTTTAAGATTTAATTTTGTTTTGATTATACAGGGAAGAATCTGGCAGTGAACACAAAGTCCTCCCCAACCGATTACCGCACAGAGTACAGTCAGACTGTCGGTACGTGAAGCCTCCTCACATCCTGCGGAAACTTCAAAAAGATATTTCAGAAAATGCAGTAAATTATCATTTTCAATAAAGTGAAAAATAATATTCGAAAAGCAGGAAAAAAGAATTATCCAGGATGATATTGATATGATTGATGCCGAGGCATCACGAACAGAAAAAACAAATGCATCCGAAAAATTTTCCTGAGAAATTTGTGATTGTTTTTCGATTGTATCATCCGGAAAAATAAAGCGTGAAAGATATGCGATTATTACAGATGACAAGGAAAGAGAAACATATAAAATTATTCCCTGTTTTGTATTTGACAACATGAGTGTGCCCACCGCACCGATAACAAAGGCAGGACCGGCATTCACTGTTGACAGAATAAGCCGCCATGCTTCGTTTCTGCTGATTTGACCGTCATTATAAAGGGAAAGTGCCATTGAAGAGCCTACCGGAAAACCCGAAAACAATCCCATAAATAATATGCCTCCCGACAGTCCGGATAAATGAAATGTTTTATTAAAAAAATTTTTTAGTTTTAATCCTGAAAAATTGAGCAATCCGCTTTTTATTATGAATGTTGATAAAACGAGAAACGGAAACATTGACGGAATAATTGTCTGAGCACAAAGGGAAAGACCGTTTGAAATTCCCTCGGCAGAATACTTTCCGTTAATAATAAGAATAACAAATAATCCCGCAATCGGAACGGATATAAGCAGATATTTCAAATTACCTTTTTTAATATTTATCAAAATAATCACCCGATAAAATATATGCTTAAATGTAATTATTATTGCAGAAAAATCATAATTATATAATGTTTACTTGCGGATGATCGGGGTGGTATTTTTGAGTAAAAAAAGAGATAAAAATTTAGGGGAAATTGCTTTGAAAATCGGAGACGAATTCGGTATTCCGAAACCTTTTTTTGACGGTATGAATCACATTGAGATGACCGGAAATAAAGAAGCGATAATTGATAAATGTTTAGGGATTATCGAATACAGCGAAGAGCGTATTAAATTGAATTTAGGTAAAAATACATTATGTATTTCCGGGAACGGTTTATGTATCAAAGAGTACGGATGTCAGCTTGTAAAGATATGCGGAACAATCATTTCCGCAGAGTTCGGATAATGGGGTGATTTTTTGTTTACAACAAGATTTACTGATTTTTTAAACGGTTATATTGAAATAAAAATCACAGGAGGTTTTCCGGAAAGATTTATCAATTTGTGTAACGCAAACAAAATAAATATTTATAATGTGAAATTTTACGGAGAGTCCGTTACGGCATGTACGGATATTGACGGATTTAAACGGATGAGACCTTTTGCAGCAAAAAGCGGAACAAAAATAAAATTGATAAAAAAACACGGACTGCCTTTTTTCATATTTAAGAACAGAAACAGAATAGGAATACCCTGCGGAATAGCGGCGGCAATGTTGGTTTTGGTTATGCTTTCGGGAAGAATATGGACAGTAAAGGTTGAAGGAAACAACACGGTACCTGAAGAAAAAATAATACGGGTATATGAAAAATTGGGAGTAAAAAACGGTATCAAAAAGACAGATATAAAAGCATCGGAAATTTCTGACCGTGCATTAAAATATATAGATGAAATCAGTTGGTCCGCCGTAAATATTGACGGTTGTTGTGCAACAATAGAGGTAAAAGAAAAAATACCCGTACCGAAGAACGAGGGGGAAGAAAAGCCTTCAAATATTGTTGCCGGTAATTCGGGACAGATAGTGTTACTTGAGAATTTCAGCGGAACACCGCTATATCAAATCGGAGATGCGGTGGAGAAGGGTGACGTGATAATAAGCGGAGCTGTGGAAAATAAAGATTTAAGTGTAAATTTTTTAAGAGCAAAGGGAAATGTAAAAGCAAAAACCGTAAATAATATTGAGGTATCCGAAACATCAATCAAAACCATGAAAATTTTTTCTAAACCTAAACGCAAATTGACTGTAAATATTTTTGTTTTTAACATTCCTGTTTTCAATGTAAAAAGTGATAAGAATTTTTTGTGCGTAAAGGATAAAAATATGTTGGAAATAAATCAGGTTGAAATACCCGTGGGAGCAAAGATAAATTATTATACGGATATAAGAAACGGTAAAATTAACAGAAGCGATAAAATGAGAGATTTAATATGTACAGAAAAATTTTATCGTGAGGTTTGTGAATTAAATAAAAAAACAGAGGTGAAAAAACAACGGTTCCGAAAGGAAAAAGATGAAAATTGCATATCAATTTTCGGCGTTTTTAATTGTATTGAAGATATAGGAAAAGAAACAGAAAGTACAATAAAATCAGATGCTTATGAAAATTTGACATAATTTATAAAATTTTCTAAAAAAACTATTAAATTTCTACAAAAAAATAGTGACATATCGAGAAAGAAGTGTTATAATATTATCATATAAAACTGTATGATTAAATATATGCAATTAAGTCGTAAATTTGTTGTTATGTCTGCGGAGGTATAAATTGGCGGAAGAGATTGTAAATATTGAAAGAATGGAACAGGCGGTAAATCTGTTCGGAAGCTTTGATCAGAATATTAAAATGATTGAAGAAGAATTCGGTGTAGCGGTGTTAACACGTGGTTCTGAAATTAAAATCACCGGTGAAGATGAAGCGGTATGTAAGGCAAAAAAAGCCGTTGAAGGATTGCTTCAGCTTATCAATAAGGGTGAAGCTCTCAGCGATCAGAACGTACGTTATGTTCTTTCCCTTGTGGGAGAGGGCAATGAGGACAAGCTTTCGGGACTTTCATCCGATTGCATCTGTGTTTCCGCAAAAGGGAAACCTATTAAGCCGAAAACTCTCGGACAAAAGAAATATACGGAGTGTATCAATAATAACACGATTGTATTCGGTGTAGGTCCTGCGGGAACGGGAAAAACTTACCTTGCCGTTGCTATGGCGGTAACGGCGTTCAGAGCCAAACAGGTCAGCAGAATAATTCTCACACGTCCTGCTGTTGAGGCAGGGGAAAAGTTAGGCTTTTTACCCGGAGATTTACAGCAGAAAATAGATCCTTATCTTCGGCCTTTGTACGATGCGCTTTTTGATATGCTGGGAGCGGAGAATTTTCAGAAGTATCAGGAAAGAGGAAGCATTGAAGTAGCACCCCTTGCATATATGAGGGGAAGGACGTTGGATGACAGTTTTATTATTCTTGATGAGGCACAGAATACCACGAAAGAACAAATGAAAATGTTTCTGACACGGTTGGGATTTAATTCAAAAATGGTTATTACCGGTGATATTACGCAGGTAGATTTACCTGACGGGAAAAAGTCCGGTTTGGTTGAAGTAATAAAGATTTTGAAAAATATCAAAGATATTGAAACGGTGCGTTTCAGCGAAAAAGATGTTGTACGTCATCGACTTGTACAGGAAATAATCAAAGCGTACGAAAAAAGCGAAAATATGAAACATTAAGGAGCAGAGAAATGGCGAGAAAGGTTAGAGTAATAATAAGTAACGATCAGAAGGCGGCAAAAATTCCTACGGGAATTCACATGCTTGTAAGACAGTGCTGCATTGCTGTGCTGACATTGGAAGGGATCGAACTTCAGGCTGAAATCAGCGTCAGGTTTGTGGATAATGAGGAGATACACCGTCTTAATAAAAAATACAGAAATGTTGACAGGGAAACGGATGTTATTTCTTTCCCGTTAGGTATTGACGGTGTGTATGATATAAATAAGGATACCGGAGCACAGATGCTGGGGGATATTGTGATTTCACTTGAAAAAGCAATGGAGCAGGCTGAAATGTACGGACATTCTTTGCGTCGTGAGATAGGATTTCTTACGGTTCATTCCATGCTTCATCTTTTGGGATATGACCATGAAAACGGCGGTATTGAAGCGGTACATATGAGAGAAAAAGAAGAACAGGTTCTCACACAGCTGGGACTTCGCAGAAACGGCAGTTATTATCTTACGGATGAATAATATTTCTTTTAGTTGGGCGGATGTTAAATGGAAGAAATAAAAAAATTTTTTAAAGGATTTGCGTATGCCGGACAGGGAATAATATGGTGTCTGAAAAATGAACGTAATATGAGATTTCATTTTACGCTTTCGCTTTACATGTATTCCTATTTACTTTTTTACGATTTTTTTGAAATAAGCAAAGCTGAATTAGCCGCAATCATTTTGGCGGGGGCACTTGTATTATCTCTCGAATTGATGAATACTGCGGTGGAAAAAGCGGTGGATCTTGTAACGGATAAGACCGAACCTCTTGCAAAGATTTCAAAGGATACTGCTGCGGGAGCGGTACTTGTGGCGGCAATTTTCTCGGTTATTCTGGGAATTGTAATCATGTTTCAGCCTGCGGCATTTGCGAAAATGTTTGAGTATTATAAAAATCATATTTACATGCTGGTAATTCTGATTATCAGTCTGATAGTTACGGCAATATATATATTGCTGGGAAGCAACGGAATAAAAGAAAAAATAAAGGGCTGTCGCAAATAAAATGCGGCAACCCTATTTTACGGGAGATTGAAATGAGTAACGAAAAAACGGCATTTATAGCCATAGTAGGCAGACCGAATGTGGGAAAATCCTCATTGCTTAACAGAATGTTAGGTCAGAAGGTGGCAATAGTATCAAATAAGCCGCAAACCACAAGGACAAAAATAATGGGAGTGCTGACAAGAGGGGATGTTCAGCTTGTTTTTACAGACACTCCCGGTTATCACAGACCTCACAATAAATTAGGCGAAAAGATGATAAAAGCCGTAGGCGACAGCATTAACGGAGTTGATGCATGTTTATTTGTTGTGGAACCTTCGGGAGAACTGCGTGAGAATGAAAAGGAACTGCTTGAAAAATTCAGGAAGCAGAAGATGCCCGTTGTACTTGCGATAAATAAAATAGATATGCTTGATGATAAGAAGGAGTTGGCACTGCGTATTGCGGAATTATCGGCAATGTACGATTTCGAGGCGATAGTACCCGTATCGGCAACCAAGGGAATAAATACGGAGGATTTAATAGGAGAACTTGAAAATCTTTCATTTGAATCCATACATTATTTCCCGGATGATACATTGACGGATCAACCGGAAAGAGTGCTTGTGGCGGAAATAATAAGGGAAAAAATTCTCCGTCAGATGGATAAGGAAATACCACATGGAATTGCCGTCAGCATTGAGAAGATGAAAGAGCGTCCCGACGGAACGATAATTGATATAGAAGCAACGATTTATTGCGAAAAGGAAAGTCACAAGGGAATGGTAATCGGTAAGAAAGGTGCTATGCTGAAAAAGATTTCCACATACGCAAGAGAGGATATGGAGAAATTTCTCGATTGCAAGGTCAATCTTAAATGCTGGGTAAAAGTTAAAGAGGATTGGAGAAACAGGGAAGGTTTAATTCATAATTTCGGACTTGATTAAAATATATGTTTAAATCGGATTTGTCTGCACAAAGTAATAGTGGAGGCGATGAAGATGGAAAGTAAAAATCAACTTTGGAATAAATTTTATAAAAGCGGAAAGGTAGAGGATTATATCAACTACCGCAACGCCGTAGACGGAGTGAAAAAGACGGATGCAGTTGAACACAAAGGGACTGATAATTCGGGAGACGATCACAGGAGAACAGAACAAAATAATAACAGTTTTAACGGCTGATTACGGAGTAATAAATGCCTGCGTTTTCGGAGCGAAAAAAATACAAAGTCGCTCCGGAAGCGGGACACAACTTTTTTCATATTCCGAGCTGTCTTTTAACAAAAAAAACGACAAAATTTCCGTGGATTCCGCAAAGCCCGTCGAAGTGTTTTTTGAGTTGAGAAATGACATAGAAAAAATAGCACTTGCACAATACTTTGCACAACTTGAGGAGGAATTTGCTCCGAAAAACGAGCAGGCGGAGGAGTATTTGCGACTTATACTCAACTCATTTTCTCTCATGATAAGCGGTAAACGTAATTTGGATTTAATAAAGTCTGTTTTTGAAATATATATTCTTGCGTTAAGTGGCTATATGCCTGATGTTATAGGGTGTAACGGGTGCGGATGTTTTGAAGATGATGAGATGTTTTTTGACACTCAAAGCGGGAAAATTTGTTGCAAAAAATGTCAAAAAAGCGGTTCGGGAATGCTTGTAAATATGGATGTTATCAAGGCGATAAGACATATTTGTTTTTCCGAGCCGAAAAAAATCTTCAATTTTGCACTACCTGAAAAAACGCTGAAAATTCTGTCTGAAGTGTCCGAAAAATACTTAAAAAATATTACTCAGAAAAATTTTAAAACTTTAGAATTTTTTCACACAATTTTTGAGTAAAAAATACATAAAATTTTCGAAAAAAATTTCAAAAAAAGTGATACTGAAAAAAGGAGTATAAAATGGGTTTTCAAAAACGTCATCTGAATGCTTTGGAATTACAAAAAGTTTTGGAAATGCTTGCATTACATACAGCGTGTGAGGATGCGAAAAATGAAGCACTTTCTCTGAAGCCGGAAAGCAATCTTAATATGGCACAGGCATTGATGAATCAGACGAAAGATGCCCATATGATGCTTGCACGTTTCGGCGGACCTGCATTCGGCGGACTGAAAAATGTTAATAATGCATTGAGCCGTGCGGAAGCAGGCAGTGTGTTAAGCATGAGGGAATTGCTTGACATATCTTCTGTTCTGCACGTAATACGTTCCATATCAAACTGGCGGGATTCAAATTCCGGAACCGAAACAGTTCTTGATGTTTATTTTAAAGCGTTAAGTCCCAATAAATTTCTGGAGGATGAAATAAATAATGCCATAATATCCGAGGAGGAAATTTCGGATAATGCTTCTCCGGAACTTGCAAATATAAGACGGAAAATAAGAGTACAGGAATCCAATGTCAGGGATAAGCTTGACAAATTAGTTCGTTCTTCACAGCAGCAAAAGTATTTGCAGGAAAATATCATAACCATGAGAAACGGCAGATTTGTCGTTCCGGTAAAAAATGAATACCGAGGAGAAATTCCCGGACTTGTGCATGACACATCATCAAGCGGAGCAACTGTTTTTGTTGAGCCCATTGCGGTGGTGGAAGCAAATAATGAAATAAAAGTTCTGCACGCAAAAGAGCGGGATGAAATAGAAAGAATACTTTATGATTTATCGGTACAGTGCGGTGATTTTTCAAACAGTATAAAAAACAGTTATTCATGTGCCGTGGATTTGAATGTGATATTTGCAAAGGCACAGCTTGCGTACAGCATGAAGGCATCCGTTCCGATATTAAATGATAAAGGCATAATAGATTTAAAAAATGCGAGGCATCCGCTTATAAATAAAGATAAAGTTATACCGGTTGATATTCGGTTGGGAAAGGATTTCGATACTCTTGTAATAACCGGACCGAATACAGGCGGTAAGACTGTTTCCATTAAGACGGTGGGACTTCTATCGCTTATGGCAATGTGCGGACTTATGCTGCCGGTGTCGGATATGAGTGAAATATCTGTGTTTGACAGTGTGCTTGCGGATATCGGTGATGAACAAAGTATTGAGCAATCCCTTTCAACTTTCAGTGCTCACATGACTAATATAATAGAAATCATGAAAACGGCTGATGAAAAAAGTCTTGTGTTGATTGATGAGTTGGGAGCAGGTACGGATCCTGTTGAAGGTGCGGCACTTGCCACGGCAATTTTGGAGCATCTGCATTTTTGCGGAGCGAAAACGGCCGCCACCACCCATTATGCGGAACTTAAATCTTATGCTATACAAACTAACCGTGTTGAAAACGGTTCATGTGAATTCGATGTTGCCACATTAAGACCGACTTACAGATTATTGATAGGAATTCCGGGAAAATCCAATGCGTTTGCGATTTCCGAAAGACTGGGAATGGAAAAAGAAATCGTTGACAGAGCAAAGGAACTTGTGGATTCCGAAAAGACAAGATTTGAAGAGGTTTATGATAAACTTGAAACTACAAGAAAAAATCTTGAAGAAGAACAGAAAACGGCAAAAGAGGAATATGCTCTTGCCGAGAAGATGAAAAAAGAAGCCGCAGAACGTAAAGGCGAAATAGAGGCTTTACGTGAAAAGGAAATAGAAAAGGCGAGAAATGAAGCGGTGAAAATCGTAGAACAGGCGAAACGTGAATCTTATGCTTTACTTGCGGAGATAGATAAACTGAAAAAGGAACAGAAAAAGACGAAGGATGCCTCCGAACTTGCAAGGAAAGCACGTTCCGTAATCAAAAGAGGAATGGAGGCTGTTGACAGTGCCGCCAATCCCGTTATGGAATATGAGGATGATGAGGAGTATGTTTTGCCCAGACCTTTGGCGATAGGGGACAGAGTTATCATTGCCGATTTGAGAAAACAGGCACAGGTAACATCGCTTCCGGATAAACACGGCGAAGTGGAGGTTACGGCGGGTACGTTGAAAATGAGGGTTAAATCGGAAAAACTCCGTCTTGATGAAACCTATGTTCCGAAAAAGCAAAGTACTCCCGCAAGAAGGAATAATACATCAAACTTTGAAACGAGAAGTACCGAAAAAGCGGAAACTAAACTTGATTTAAGAGGAATGATGACAGACGAAGCGGTTATGACGCTTGACAGATATATTGATACTGCATACCGCTTGGGCATAACGGAATTTACCGTTGTTCACGGAAAAGGAACGGGTGCATTAAGAAGTGCTGTTCAACAATATTTAAAGGGAAATTCTTTTATTAAAAATTATCGTTTGGGCGTTTACGGTGAAGGCGAAACCGGTGTAACCATTGTTGAGTTAAAGTAAAATTTTTATTGCGTTATTAAAAAAAATGTGGTACAATGTCAAATATTGAATATTAGGAGGTTGTTTTATGTCAATGAACAACATACTTATTGTTATTGCCATCGTGTTGTATCTTGCCTTTATGGTTGTAATCGGTGCGGTGCAGTCAAAGAAAAATAAAAGTTCCGATGATTTCTATCTGGGCGGAAGAAAACTCGGCCCCCTTGTAACGGCTATGAGCGCGGAAGCATCCGATATGAGCGGATGGCTTCTTATGGGACTTCCCGGAGTGGCACTTATGACAGGTTTACCGGAGGCGGTGTGGACAGCAGTAGGTCTTTCCGTGGGAACATACATAAATTGGCTTGTGGTATCAAAAAGACTTCGTGTTTATTCCGAGAAAATTGATGCTGTTACTATCCCGGAATTTTTTGCAAAGCGTTTCGGGGACAACAAACATATAATTTCCCTTATTGCGGCACTTATAATAATAGTATTCTTTGTTCCCTATACCGCATCGGGATTTTCAGCCTGCGGAAAACTTTTCAACAGCCTTTTCGGATGGGATTATCATTTGGCAATGGTCATTTCCGCCGCAGTAATAGTAGTTTACTGTACTCTCGGAGGATTTCTTGCCGCATCAACTACCGATCTTATCCAGTCAATAGTAATGACATTTGCTCTTATTGCGGTTTTGCTGATTGGCGAAAGCACAACGGGAGGCTTTTCAAATGTATTTTCCAATGCATCGGCTATGGAAGGATATCTTAACGTGTTCAAGGGCTTTGACGTTGCAGGCGGAACCACAGGTTCCTACGGAGTTTTCCCGGTTATAACAACGCTTGCCTGGGGACTCGGTTATTTCGGAATGCCTCATATTCTTTTAAGGTTTATGGCTATTGACAATCCCGAAAAACTTAAAACATCAAGACGTGTTGCAACTGTATGGGTTGTAATTTCAATGGGCGTGGCAATTCTTATCGGCGTTGTGGGTTATTCTCTTATGAAGGCGGGAATCGTAGGACCTTATGAAAATGCCTCTGCCGCCGAAACAATTATTGTGGATATTTCAAAATTCATTTCGGGAAAAGGATGGATACCCGCAATAGGTGCCGGAATATTCCTTTCCGGAATACTTGCATCAACAATGTCAACATCCGATTCACAGCTTATTGCCGCATCCTCTGCGGTTACACAGGATATTATAGTTAATAAATTCAAGGCAAAGATCAGCGAAAAGAAAACAATGCTTGTAGCAAGACTTTCCGTTGTAATCATCTCTGCGGTTGCGGTATTCTTTGCATGGAATCAGAATTCATCCGTATTTAAGATCGTTTCGTTTGCATGGGCAGGTTTCGGGGCATCATTCGGACCTGTAATGCTTTTCGGGCTTTTCTGGAAGAGAACCAACAAATACGGTGCCGTTTCCGGAATGGTTGCAGGCGGAATAACGGTATTCCTTTGGAAATTCGTTGTTTCAAAGTTGGGCGGTGTTTTTGCAATATATGAACTCCTCCCCGCATTTATCGTTGCATGTATCGTAATTGTTGCGGTGAGTCTTGCCACAAAGGCACCTGAAAAGGAAATTACGGATGTTTTTGACGAGATAAATGTAAAATAATTTTGCATACTATTATATATATAATATTTTGCAGTAAAAGTCGGTCTGTTTTTCAGACCGATTTTTTATTTTTACCGATGAAAAATAGTAGAATTATATTTCTAAAACACAAAATACAGTAACCGATTTAAAAAATAAACAAAAAAATATATCGACTTTTAAACATTATGACAAAAATAAAATTTTTATTAAAAAATATTAAAAAACACTTGTAATTTTATTGCTTAAATGATATTATAATGTTGTCTATATGTCGGAGATTGTATGTATAGAACAATATTATAGAAAGGTGAATGAAACATGCGAAAGAAACTCCTCTCTCTATTGCTCGCAATCGCTATGGTTATCAGTTGCTGTTCTGTCGGCTTCATGGGAATCATATCAAGCGCAGGAGCAGTAGGCTCGGGTGCGGAAGCTTGTAATGTATTTCAATGTACTCCTGCATCCTCGTCTCTCGCCGGAACTTCTATCTCTACAAGTATTAACATTAAGAGTAAGAATTCCAGCTACAGAATAAGGGTAAACAGTATTTCTGCTTACATGCCTTATTACAACAGCGGTAACGGCGGTAGTTTATCAGTTTCCTATTCTTCGGGAACTATTGTAACAACTTCCGGTACCAATTTCAGTGTATCAGGTTCAATCGCCTCTAACCAGGGTTCGGTTGTCCGTTACACAGTAGGATACGATATCCTCGACAATTCCAATAATGTTATTTGGAAGAACCTGACCGGTTACGGCTACAACTATGTAAACGGTAGTAGCGCATTTACCGGTTCCGCAGGTGGTGACTGTACAGGTAACCCCGGTAAGCGTGATACTGACTGTTCGGTTAACTGGATCAATCACTTACAGGTTTACTATGTTCAGGTTTCAAGCATCACCCTTAATTACCAGACAAAAACAGCCAGATGGGACGGCGGCGGAAGCAACGGTATCGCAGTTTGTGCGGGTACTGCACCTTCCAACTTGTCTTTGTCCGGACTTTCATGGTGCGACCGCGCAAATGAATCCACCGATGATACAAGAAACGGTACATGGCTTACATTGAGCGGTGAGCCTGCTTCCAACTATTATTGGTTCCAGGTTAATATCGCAGCATCAGGAAGATGGGACAATACGGCAAACACCATCGAAACAACTAATATGTATTATTTGAGATCAGGCGATAAGACTAACCGTCTCAATGAAGGTAATACATATCTTGCAAAGAACCTTCAGCCCGGTAACTATACCTCAGCTACATGGAATAACTACCTTGCAGCTTTGGACCGTTCCTTCAACACAGGACTTTCCATTTCATGGTATAACTACGGTTACCAGATCGCTTGTACTTACGGACAGGGAACAAATATCAGCGGATATGAAAGTGCTCTTGCAAAGGCAAGTTGTAATTTCAGCGATTATTACAAACCCTCATATGTAGGTCAGGCGGCAACATGTACAGCAGCAGGTTATACTGTTCATACATGTATCTGCGGTGCTACAAGCAACACAACTATTGCAGCTCTCGGACATAATGCTACAGGCACATGGGTACAGACAGTTGCTCCCACATGTACAGCTACGGGAACAAGAGTTCAGTATTGTACACGTTGTAGCCAGGTTGCTAAGTCTGAAACGGTAGCGGCAAACGGACACAGCCCGAACTCCGGTACGGAAACTCCGGCAACATGTACTGCAGCCGGTAAGATCGTTTATAACTGTACGGTTTGCGGTGCTATGACATCTCAGACGAACCTTCCCTCTCTCGGACATAATCCGACAGGCACATGGGTACAAATCGTTGATCCCACATGTACGGACGACGGTACTCAGGTTCAGTATTGTACAAGATGTACTTCAATCGCCAAGACACAGGTAGTTCCGTCTCTCGGTCATGACTACGGTGAATGGATTGTTGACGTTGAACAGGATTGTACCAATGAAGGTGCAAAACACAGAGTATGTGCAAGATGTACCCATGTTGACAGAGCAGTTATTCCTGCAAACGGTCATACACCCGGTGCAGCTGCAACATGTTTGACAGACCAGATTTGTACTGTATGTCATGAAGTACTTACTGAAAAACTCGGTCATGACCTTATTCCTCATGACGCTCAGGCAGTAACATGTACAGAAATCGGTTGGGATGCATACAACACATGTTCACGTTGTGATTACACAACATATGTTGAAATTCCCAAACTCGGTCATGACATCATTCATCATGAAGCAAAAGCTCCCACATGTACAGAAATCGGTTGGGAAGCATATGACACATGTTCACGTTGTGATTACACAACTTATGTTGAAATTCCCAAACTCGGTCATGATTATGTAGGCGTTGTTACAGATCCTAAATGTACAGAACAGGGTTACACAACATATACATGTTCAAGATGTCCTGATTCTTACATTGCTGATTATGTAGATGAACTTGGCCATACACCCGGTCCGGCAGCAACATGTTTGACAG
>JAZUKF010000217.1:0-3507 GCA_045643165.1 Acutalibacteraceae bacterium
TATAACCCGAGTTTGCCTTGAAAAATGATAAAAAGCTTCCTTGAAAATATCTCAGAAGCTTTATTTTAAGCCAAAATCACCTATATATTCGAAAAAAATTCTCTTGATAATAAGCACTACAAATAAGCACTGCGCAGATAATTTATATTGTTTGTTTTATATGCTTTAACTCGCCAAATTTATATAAATCAAGAGAAAGTTTAATGCCGAAAGCATCGAGGATCATCTTTAAATCGGTATTGTTTAAATTATTGAATCTGTAGTATTCATCAGCAATTTTTTCAACTTGCCATAAATTTAATGCTTGTCTTATTCTTTCAGCGGAAAGGTTGTTTCCTGATTTTTTCAGTTGATTTTGAATGATTCTGATAAATAACAGAGCGATTGTACAAATTGTTAAATGTGCATTTATATGTTCTTCGTTACGCACAAACAAAGGTCTTGTATTTAAGCTCATCTTCATAATTCTGAATTCATCTTCAATATCAACTAAATTGTGGTAAGTTTCAATTATTTCACTATCAGACATTTCTGTTTCCGATGTGACGATAGAATAATAACCCAATAAATCAAATTCTGTTTTTAACTTTTCCATATCTACAACAGCTTTGAGTTGATTGGAATTAATTATTTCACCGGTTTTTTCGTTAATAAGCTCTTTCTTGATATATCTTCCGAGCATACCTGCTTCAATTTTTGTGATTTTGAAATTTTCAGGTGTGTCAATAAGCTTTTTTATGAAATCATAAAACTTTTTCTTTTCGTGATATTCTTTATCATAGAAATTTTTACTCCAATATGTTACTTGCTTTTCGGATGATTTTAGTTCTGTGCCATTGTCCAACACGAATTTCTTTGTATATGTTCTTGATTTTATCTTAAAATCATTATTGACGGTGTCATAATCATCTTGAAGCATCCATGCCTTTTCTTCTTTGGTAGAGCCACGAACACTTTTACTTACAATATATCCGTTACCGTTTTCTATTGCATATTTAAGAGTTCCGCCTTTGCCAATACCTTTGTCGCTGACAAATATGTATCTTGAATTTTTTACTTCATCGGTTGAATTTTCAAAAGCCGAAATAAGTGTTTGATGGTCAAGAGTATTACCTTTAAATGTTTCTATAGAGATGGGATAACCTTGTTCATCCATAAGCAGTCCCATTTGAACAATGGGAAGCTTTCGTTCTTCTTTGGAAACACCATATTGTCTTAATCCTGTATATACTGTTTCATTATCTTCGTTTTCATATTTATCGGCATAATCGGTATCGAAAAAGAAGTTTGTAACATCGTAAAAAATCTTGTTAGTAGTTCTTCCGTATGACCTTCTCATATTCAAGTCTATCCTGTTAAAAATAGCAGACTTATGTTTATTAACAAAATCCAACATATCATAAACATTGTACTCATAAAAATCACCGGAAAGAATCGGAGAGTAGTAGTTATCATTTTGCTTCACAGTAGCAATTTTGGAAGCAGGATTTAAAATTCTTCCGTAGATAGCTAACTTTAAAAATCCTAAAATATCGTAGCTGATCTTATCATAATTTTTGAAAGTCCCTACAAAAGAGCGAAGACCGATATTATCAAGTATTTTATCAAAAATACAAGTGGCAAAAAGCTTTGGCTCGCCAATACATTCATCTGTATCGGAATGAACAGTAAAATGATAAACCTTTTTTTGAATATCTTTTTTTACATAAGGCTCAAGTTCCGGAATTAAAGGATTACCGGCTTTGAAAGAATCTTTTAGTCTTTGCTCAAAATCGGGTTTTCCATCATCAAAACGAGAAACTGCCCCAATACTTTTGACTTGGCGTTTCCTTGCAACACGAACACCGTTTTTATTAATTCTGTAGCTTTCACTGATTCTGATAAATCTAATGCCGTTATTATTGTAAATATCTAAAAACATATTATCACCCCATAAGCAACTACGCACTACATTATATTATACCACAAATCAGGCTTGTTGTCAATAGGAAAAACAAAAAAATCCCGAAAATATCGAGACTTTTTTAATTTTTTTATTTTGTGTTAGTTTTTTATTAGGCAAACTCGGGAAAAGATCCGGGGAATTTTTTCCGGATCTTTTTTATTTTCCGAGGTATTGTCAAAATCAACGTTTTATGTTATAATATTATATGTGGTGAAGCGGAAATCATTTTACTTACCTCCGTTAAATCTGACTATTTACGCTTTTATAAAAGAGAAAGGTCCGGTACAAAATTGAGTAAAAGAAATAAAATATTTAAATATACTGTTACGACTGTTCTGCTTGCTTTGCTTTTTTCCGTGATTTTTTCTGCTGTCGCAATGGCGGCGAAGAAGAAATTTACAGTTACGCCGTCAAGCGATTCACAGTACATCTATATCTACGAAAATAATACGTTTATTAAGGATGTTTCCGGTGCTACCGGTCTTTATGAATACAATATAAAGAATGAAACATCGGATAAGGTCAAATTCAGCTCGGTAAAGGTCTGCGAAACACTTGTAGGCAACGACTATTCGTACGGTGACACCGTTTACGATACAGGTGTTATCGAGCTTGCTCCGGGTGAAGACATCACCCTTGCAGGCAACCCTTTCACATTTGATGATGCGGAACAGTATGTTCTTCAATACGATATTCTCGCAGTAATGTACCGAGAAGACGAGGAAGGAAACCCCATCGTTTTCTCAGACTCCGACTATGAGACGATCATTTCCGGCGGTGATACGATAAATATCACAAGAGAAAAAATCGAATATACAATAGAATATGATTATTTTACATCAGGAAGTGATGTTTATACGGACGATACCGTTACTCTTGCGTTCACAATAACGTCTGAAAGCAACGTTCCGATCGAAAATATTGAGATCACGGATGACGTTTACGGTGAAATAGGCAAGATAGCTTTGCTTGCTCCGGGTGAATCCGAGACGGTAAAAACGAATGTAAATGTCAAAGAAACAACAAAATCACATCCCGTAATAAAATATAATAAATATAACGACACGAAAGAATATACTGATGACTGCGAGGATTTCGTTATTGAGATCACCGTGCTTGATTTCAGCTATTCACTTACTATTGAAGTAAATACTGATGTTATTTATATCGACAACAATCAGGTAGTCGATATTGAATTTACAATTACTAACACAGGAACAGGT
Source organism: Acutalibacteraceae bacterium (assembly GCA_045643165.1). Classification (GTDB taxonomy): domain Bacteria; phylum Bacillota; class Clostridia; order Oscillospirales; family Acutalibacteraceae; genus SIG575. The sequence goes on from JAZUKF010000217.1 coordinate 3,169, forward strand.
ACTGCCGACAATATTGCCGTCATTGATAATAATTACAATACTGTTTTCAGCATTTCGTCGCTTCCTTGCGGCGAGATTTATCAAAAAACAGTATCAAAATCATTCAGACCTGACGAAATATATGTTTTTAAGTGCATTTCTCCTAGAACAGAAGCCGTTAGTACGGAAGTATCTTTCAAAACACTGCCTCAGGTCGAGCTTTCCTACAACTTTGACAAGAAACTTTCGGAATATTCATATCTTGATACGGTCAATGTTGTTTATACTGTAACGAACAACGGCTCCGTTGATGCCGTAAACCTTACGCTCACCGATAAGGGTGCAAATCAGTCGTGGAGC
>JAZUKF010000218.1:0-5139 GCA_045643165.1 Acutalibacteraceae bacterium
CAGACAATGTTACACTTTACGCTGTTTGGCAGCAAATCCCAACTTACACCATAACATACAATGCCAAAGGCGGAACAGTATCTCCCGCAAGTGTTGAGGTAAAATCAGGCAATTCAACAACATTGCCTACACCGACAAAAAGTTTTAAAATCACTTACAATGCAAACGGAGGTAGCGGTGTACCTTCTGTACAGAGTATTTCCGTTCCTTGCAAAGGCTGGTCAACAAGCAGCACGGCAACATCTGCAACATATTCTTGCGGTGCAAATTACATTCCTACAAAAAATACTACACTTTATGCGATATGGGATTCTTCCGTTTCCACAACACTGAGTACTGTTACACCTGTTTGTAGCGGATATAAATTTCTTGGCTGGTCAACATCTTCAAACGCAGAAAAGCCTGATTTCAATAGTGGTCATAGTGTTAATGTCAAAGGAAATACAACACTTTTTGCTGTTTGGGAACTTGATAATCCTACTCCGATTTCAAGTGATATTATTTCTGTTAGGACAAAGGAATTGAATCTGGATAAAGAAGAGATTACAGCAGGAGCTTCTACGATTACGATCGACGAAAGATATCTTACGTCAAAATTCACAATAATTATAAAATGTTCTTCTCCAAATGCATTGATATTAGATACCGGAGGAACTGCTATTGAAGATTCATTTGTACTTTATATCGATGAAAATGGAGTATGTGGAACATTCAAAGTTTATGTTAGAGTTTATGACTCAACTCAAACAACACTGTATGACGAAGAGTATATTACAGTAACAGTTAGAGATAGTATTTATTATGAAACGATTTATCTTAATTATAAGGAAACATATCAACTAAAAGAGAATAAAATGGAACATTCTTTTGAAAGTGATGATATAAGTATTGCTGACGTCGATGCAAGCGGAAAAATATATGCATCCGGTACCGGTGAAACATTTGTTGTTGTATTTGATGAAATTGATGCCAATATTTATATTTATAAAATTAAATCTTCTTATACATGGTGGCAATGGATAATTAAAATTTTCCTCTTCGGCTGGATTTGGTATTAAACACATATATTTTTTCACAAATAAACAAAATCTGTCAGGAATAAAAAAAGGGCTGTTCAACAGCCCCTTTTTTATATTATTTATATCATTGAAACAAAAATATTGATATATGCTTTAAGTATATCAAAAATATTTTTCTTACTGTTTGTCAAATTATCCGTAACCGTACATGTATCAACAACATCATCCGTATCTGTTCTGTATGTGGTTACATTGATCTCCTTATTGCTGATATTCAAAGCGGTATATGTGGGAACATTTGTATCAAAAACCGCTTCCGTATATGAAGCATGTTCCTCTCCCACATTATCGAAATTGCTTCCCGATGCGGAGGATGCCTGAATATATACAGTACCTTCACCCTTTGCGATTTCACCTGCATACATGGTTTTTGTCCTTGAATAAATATGATCGTGTCCGCTTAAACATAAATCTATATCATAGGCATCGAAAAGCGGAGAGAACATGGCTCTCGGAAAATAAAATTCATCCTCTTCAAGTTCAACCGAATACAAACTGTGGTGCATTACCGCAATACGCCATTTTTTATCCGGATATTTATCCGTTGCCGCTTTAAGAAGTTTTGAGATATCGGTGGGCATCATATCATTGGAATCAAACACAATAAAAAGTGCATCACCGTAAGAATAAAAATATCCGCTTCCTGCCGGCATTTTAAAATTACCATTCACCTTATTGGGATTGTTTGTATAATAACTGTAAAGGGGAAAATAAAAATCATGATTACCTACGGCATTTGCCACAGGGATCGAACGAAGTTTTTCCGGATATAAATATGCTTTCAACTGCACAAGACTTACCGCCGTTTCAAGCTGATCCCCGGCGGAAATCATAAATGCGGCATCACCGTATCTGTTTAAGGCTTTATTGACCGTATCATTCCAACCGCAGGTATCTCTGACAAGGACTTCTCTTTCTTTCTCATCTCCGGAACGTCCTATTTGAGAATCGGAAACAAACAGGGCGGTATATTCCTTTGAGTCGGGAACTTTTATCTCATAAATATCGCTCCAAAGTCCTTCACGTCTGAATGAATAAAAATATGTTTTTCCTTCTTTAAGTCCCGATACGGTCAAATAATTATAATATTTTCCGTAAAGTGTTATTTTTCTGTTTACTTCAAAAAATGTTGCATCGGAAAGATCCTTTTTTGTTCCCGATTTGAACATGGGTTCAAAATCCTTCAAAGATGAAATCCATGAAAAATTTATTTCCCCCGCCTTATCTCCCGGTGTAACCGATATCGGAAAATCAGATTCTTGAATTTCATCCCACTTTTTATCGAATTCTTCAAGAGCCCCGCTGTCATATCCGTATCCGGAACCCGCAAAAGCACAAATATTAAATACTGTAATCAGACAAATAATAATTGCACAGATTTTACTTATTCTTTTCATTTGCATCAATCCTCATTTATATTCATACTGATAATTTATCACTTTTTCTCTTTAAAATCAACATTATTCTGATATTTTCCCTCCCTTTTATCGACCAAATCAAGGAAATAATAACAAAATATGAAATAATTTTTAAAAATAATTGACAATCTTTTAATGCTGTTATATAATGGAAAAGATTTAATATTGAAAAAATCAAAATGATTGAGGTGCGGTACTTACTGTTTTTCGTCCTTCAAAAAGGCAATCGGGATGTAAAATGAGATTTACCGCCGAAACAACAGTTAATGCCTTTTAAGTTGTTGTTGGGACATTGCAGAATATGTAATGTACTGTCACAGATGTGGAGCGCTGTCATATTGATCATACATACCCGGTTATGTAATGTGATTTTCGGACAGGTTTCACCCCTGTCCGTTTTGTTTTTTTCGTAAAAATTTAGGAGGTTTAAAATGAAAAAATTTACTAAGAAAAAAGTTCTTACGATCATCATCGCCTCAGTTCTTCTCCTTTGCTCTATGACCGCCGTTGCTTTTGCATCCGGCTCTCAAAGTGCAAAAGATGTTGCTATGGTTGAATGCGGTGATTGCGGCGGAAGTCTTGCATGTATGACTTGCTACGGTAAAGATCCCGCCTGTGCCGACTGTAACGGCACAAACATCTGTCCCACATGTAACGGAACAGGCGAAGTTCCGGCAGAAAGCAAGGTTTACTCAACTTTCTGGTCATTGGTTCCTCCGATTATCGCCATCGGACTTGCCCTTATCACAAAGGAAGTTTACTCCTCATTGTTTATCGGTATCGTTTCCGGTGCTTTGCTTGCGGCAAACTTCAAATTTTTGGGTGTTGTTGACAATGTAATTACCACAGGATTTATTGATGCGATTTCCGGAACAGCAGGTATTTTCGCATTCCTTGTAATTCTCGGAATTATCGTTGCTCTCGTTAATAAAGCCGGCGGTTCTGCCGCTTTCGGTAACTGGGCAAAGAAAAATATCAAATCAAGAACAGGTGCTGCTCTTTGCACATTCCTTTTGGGCGTTCTTATTTTCATTGACGACTATTTCAACTGTCTTACAGTAGGTTCGGTTATGCGTCCCGTAACGGATTCTCATAAGATTTCACGTTCAAAACTTGCTTATCTTATTGATGCAACAGCCGCTCCCGTATGTATGACCGCTCCTATTTCATCATGGGCAGCAGCCGTTTCAAGTTATGCGGAAGAAGGTCAGGGACTTAAACTTTTCATCAGTGCAATTCCCTTTAACTTCTATTCACTTCTTACGCTTGTTTTCATTATCGCAATAACTCTTATGAAATTTGATTACGGTCCGATGCGTCTTCATGAATACAATGCACAGGTAAACGGCGACCTTTACACATCAGGCGACCGTGCCGAAGTTGCGGAAGATACACCTTCATCAAAAGGTAAAGTTATTGACCTTATTCTTCCTGTTGTTATACTTATTGCAATTTGCGTATTCGCTCTTGTTTACAACGGCGGTATTCTCAACGGCTCCGATTTCATCACAGCATTCTCCGACACAGATGCAACCGTTGCACTTCCCTGGGGCGGAATCATTGCTCTCGTTATCGGTATAATTTATCTTATTGCAAGACGTGTTATGACTTTCAAAGAAGCTATGGAATGTATCCCCAAGGGCTTCGTTGCAATGGTTCCCGCAATTCTTATTCTCACTCTTGCAACATCACTTAAAAATATGACATCCGCTCTCGGTGCAAAATATTTCGTTCACGATCTTATGGAAGCATCCGCAGGAAGCTTTAACAATTTCCTCTCGGCTATTATCTTCCTTGTTGCATGTGTTCTTTCCTTTGCAACCGGTACATCATGGGGCACATTCGGAATACTCATTCCCATCGTTACATCCATGTTCAATGCCGGCGATCCCCTTCTTACGATCGGAATTTCCGCTTGCCTTGCAGGTGCGGTATGCGGCGACCACTGTTCACCCATTTCCGATACAACCATCATGTCCTCGGCGGGCGGTCAATGTAACCACCTCAACCACGTTTCAACCCAGCTTCCTTACGCATTAAGCGTTGCCGGAATTTCATTTGTAATGTACATTATTTCCGGTTTCGTTCAGAAAGTATGGATCGCACTTCCAATAGGTGTTGTTATCACAATCGCTTTCCTCTTTGTAATGAAGATGATTTACAAGAACAAACCTATTGCACAATCAAAATAATGAAACCGCAAAAAAAGGGGCTACGCAACGCTTCGGGTTCATAAGGCAGTTTTTGTGTAAAAAAACACCTGCTGAGAAGGAAATTTAAAAATCCTTTTCAGCAGGTTCCTTTATTTGATAGTTGTCCTACACCGCCGCAAGCAACGACTTTGGATATCCAAAGTCTGAAATTACACCGCAGGGGGGCCGAATTCCCCAAAACACCCTGCGGTTTTCCGATTCAAAAAAATCGCTCGAAAAAAGGTCTTGTTGTCATACCCGATTTTAGGTTCATCATAATATGGAGTGTTTTTAGGAAGTTATTTGAACAATTCCGAATGACTTCCGACACGGTTTAACATCAAAATAAGCAACCCGTTATCTTTTTCATAAACCAATAGCCAATCCGGTTCAATATGACATTCACGGCAGCCCTTATAGTCGCCGGTCAGATCGTGATCACGGAATTTT
>JAZUKF010000219.1:0-4161 GCA_045643165.1 Acutalibacteraceae bacterium
ACGCAGATTGGTGCCGAAAGCACCGGTGGAGGGAGTTGTATGTGTTCTTGTTTCGGAATATTTTGAAATAATCGCTTTTGCTCTGTCAACTTCGCTGTCCTCCGAACCTATCAGTAAGGTGGTATTTCCCACCATAAGAAAACCGCCTGTTGTTGACAGTTTTGTAACGGAAAAACCTTCTTTTGTCAATGCCGAGGCAACGACTGCACTGTCATCATTGTTTACAATGGCTATAATAAGTTTCATTTTCTGTCTCCTTACATATTATTATATTATAATTCCGGCATAAGCATTTTGATGCTTCTTTTATCAAGGTCATCCAAATTCGGAATTTCATATCTGTTATCATTTGCATCCTTTATCAGAATTCTTCCGTCATAAAGTGTTTTGATTGCGGTATAACTTCCTTTGATTTCAAATGTATAAACACCTTTATCCGTTTCAACAGTCCACATCCAGATTGCAAATTTTTCCGTTCTCTTAATGAATTTTGTAATTTTCGGAATCATGTAATATTCATCAAGAGTGCTTTGCAATGCCTTTTTCGATTCGGGATCGAGATTATCAATATTCTTAATAATCATCTGTTCATTACCCTCATCGTCAAGAAGGGAAATGTACCTGTTCAGTCCGCTTATGGGGAAAAGTCTGTGAGGTTCAAGAGCGGTGAACTTAATATCTTCACCGTACACTTCAACATCAAGAAAGATTTTATCATTGACTGTGAGTTTTATCTCAGGTCCTTCAATATATCGTAACATATTTTGCCCTCCCTTTCAAGAAGTTTATTCAAAATTTTCGCTTTCTTTTTGCTCTCTTATCTTTTGCGACATTGACTGAATTTGAATAAGCTTATAATATTTGCCTTTAAGAGCCATAAGTTCTTCATGAGAACCGTTTTCGATAATTCTGCCGTGGTCAACAACAAGTATTCTGTTTGCCTTACGCAATGTGGAAAGTCTGTGGGCAATCATAAGAGTAGTTCTGCCTCTTATAAGACGTTCGATAGCCTGCTGAATAAGTTCTTCCGTTTCGGAGTCAACAGCAGCGGTGGCTTCGTCGAAAATAAGAAGGCTGGGATTTTTCATAACCGCTCTCGCAATGGAAAGACGCTGCTTTTCACCGCCGGAAAGTCCGATACCTCTTTCACCTAAAAATGTGTCGTAAGAATCCGGAAGTCTTGAAATAAATCCGTGGGCATTGGCGATATCCGCCGCATGGATAACCTGTTCAACATGGGCATTGGGTATTCCGTATGCAATATTATTGAAAACAGTATCTTTGAACATCAAAGGCTCCTGCTGAACATATCCGATTTGCTGACGGTAATATTCCATATCAATATCTTTTATATTAACATCGTCAACAAAAATATCGCCTTCGTAATCGTCATAAAACCTCATCAGCAAATTGATAAGTGTGGATTTACCGGAACCGGTCGTTCCCACGATACCCACGATATCACCGGGGTTAATAACAAAACTTACGTCATTGATAACTTTTTTCGATCTGTCAAATGCAAAGTTTACGTTGCGGAATTCAATTTTACCCTCCATGGATTTAAGGGTTTTGCCTTTTCCGAAGTTGTGCTCCGGTTCCGCATCAATGATATCGAAAATTTTCTCCGCAGATGCCAATGCACTCTGATACGAGTCGCTGATATTCGCAAAGAAACTTACGGGACCGTAGAACATACTTGTATAGGAAATAAAGGAAACGAGAAGTCCCACTGTGATTTCCGAGTTTTCGTTTATACTCCAGTGTCCGCCTACAAACCATATTATTACCGAACCGCAGGTTACAAGGAATGTCATAACATTGGGGAAAATACTTGCGGTTATTCCCGCTTTTTTATCTTCCTTAAACCATTCATCGCAATATCTTTGGAATTTGTTGATGGTGCTTTCTTCGTTTGTAAAGGATTTAATAACTCTGACACCGGGAATGGTATCGGCAAGAAGTGTTGAAATATGTGAGCTTCTTAACCAAAGTCTGCGGTACATGGGACCGATTTTTTTACCGAACCGTCTTCCGCCGATAACTACAAGAGGAACGGGGAGCAGAGAAAGAAGAGTAAGTTTCCAGTTCATCACAAGCATAATGACCGCAATACCCACAAGCATAAACAACTGCGTTACACCTTCCTGCGATATTCTCAAAAGGAAGTTCTGAAGAACAACGGCATCGCTGTTTACACGGTTGATTACAGAGCCTGTGGAAGTTTTGTCATAATAACTTAAAGGAAGATACTGAGCCTTTTCGTAAATATCTTTTTTCAAATCAACTATAATTTTATCTCCCGCAATTCGCAAAAAATAGGAGCGTACAAATGAAACGCTGTACTGAACCACGTACACTGCGGTAAGGAACAGTATTATTCTCAAAAGTCCCTGACTGTCCTTATTCGGAAGAATTTCGTCCACCATTACCTGAGTTACTTTCGGCGGAACAAGAGATAAGCCCGTTGTGAATACGGAAAGTAAAATGCAGACAATAAGTTTTACCTTTTCCGGAAGGATATACTTTAACAGTTTTGAAATTACCTTACCTTTACCCTTACAGTTATAACACTCCGCATCAGGGGAAGCAAGTTTTCTGCCGCATTTCGGACAGAAGCAACGCAGTTTATTGTATGTTGTCTGAACTATTCCGATTTGCTCAATAAGATCCTGCCCGTCAATGATATTGTTGATGAAACTTGCCAAAGCATCCGCAATATCGGCACAGGAATATGTAAATCTGATGAAATATTCAAATTTGCCGTTTTTGTGCTTTATACGGATCATGGCGTTTCCGTACATTCTTTTAACGGTTACCTCTTCAATATCATCAATATTGATAACCTTCAGATTTTCATCTTTCTTTTTGCCTGTTGCCATTATCTTTTTGGCGGAAACAAGGAAAACGGATGTATCATATTTTCCTTCAAGATCCAGATCTCCCACAATGGCGAATAAAAGAGGATCCTCACTGCCGGATATTTTTTCCGCCTTTGAGAGTATCCCCTCCGGAACAGGGTTGTTTGTAATTATCTTTGCCATACTCAGCACCTCTGTTTCACATAAAAATAGGGCTTAATTCAAGGGAATTATATCATAGGAGAAATAAATGTCAAGACTGTTTTCCCACTTTATTTACGATTTGTTTTTTTTGTTAAAAACAAATAAATTCATTCTCGTTTTTTGTTGATATTGACAAGTGATTATACGCTTGATTTTAATTGACTTTACATATCTTGTGTGATATCATAAAAAAAGAAAGGTTGTGGGAAAATGAAGGAGCTTTTTTATTCAAAGCTTGAAACCAATCCCGTCATTGCAGCGGTAAAAAATGTTGAATCTTTTGATGTTGCCGTGAAATCTCCCTGCGAGATAGTTTTTCTGATGTGCGGAAATATTCTTAATTTGAAGAATTTTGTTGAAATGGCACATGAAAACGGTAAAATGATTTTTATTCATATTGACCTGGTAGAAGGCTTTTCACGTGATGCGGTGGCACTTGAATATATCAGCCGTGAAATAAAGCCCGACGGAATTATTTCCACTAAAAACAGTCAGATAAAAATTGCAAAGGAATTGAATTTACTGACTGTACAAAGAATTTTTATCATAGATTCTCTTTCTATCGAAACGGCCATTAAGTCCTCGGCTTTGCTTTGCCCCGATGCGGTGGAAATAATGCCGGGAATTATGCCTTCGATCATTGCAAAACTTTCCGAAGAATCAAATGTCCCCCTTATCGCAGGAGGACTTATAAAAACAAAGGAAGATATTATCGGTGCTTTAAACTCCGGTGCGGCAGGTGTTTCTACCACATTTAATTCGATTTGGAGCGTCTGATTTTGTTTTGAATTCAGAAAAAATAAATATTTTGTTAATTTTTCAGCGGTATTTTTGAAAAAATGTCCAAATATAATGAAAAATTTCGGGGATTTATTGCTTTATTGATAAAAATAAATTAAAGATAATAAAATATGATAAATAGGTATTGACACTTTTTCCAAAAAATTTTATAATAACATTGTCAAAATATATATTTGAAGGGAAGTGAAAAATATGACATTTGCAGATGTTTGGGCGGTAATCAAAGACGCATTTACAGCTATTGGTAAAATCGTTGATTTTAAACTTATCTGGGACTATATCGTAAAAGGTATTGATA
>JAZUKF010000220.1:0-21619 GCA_045643165.1 Acutalibacteraceae bacterium
TAATTAACAGCACGCCCAATGCCGATATTTACGAAGAACCGAATTTACAGCAAAACATAAACTGATTTATATAACTCCGTACTCAATAATATGCGAAACGAGGTTTACCGAAAACATTCGTCAGGGCGTTGCCGTTGAGTATGTTTCCTGCGAGCCGATACCGGAGGTGACCTACACACCCGATATCTCGGCAGAGGCAAGAAAAGAGTATGCCGAGCGTGTGATGACAAAGCACAAAGAAAAAGCGGAGCAAGCGTAATGCTTGCTCCGTACATAGAAGATTATTTATATGCCTTATGCAATGATTTTGCACCTTTATGAGTTGATCCTCTTAATAAACTTGATGCGATGGGTTCCCATACAAACCCACAAATGCGGCACTGTGCTTTTATTGGATTGTGTCTTCCGGTATATGTGCCGAGTATTTCAATTTCCGGGTTGACCTGACGCATTTGTTCAACAAAAAGAGAGTGCTCCTTTATAAACTTGCCATGTGCAACTTTTGTTCCGCACTTTTTGCATCCATCTCCAGCAAGCAGATTTGCAGGAACAGCAAACCATTCATAACCACACGAATTACACTTGACACGGATTCGTTTGTTCGAGTTTTGATATGTGCCCAGTATTTCAATGTGGGGGTGTATTTTATTGACTTCGACAATAAAATCGCTATGATTTTTTGCTTTGGCATTTTTATATGCTTGATCTTCAATGGCTACCCATTGTTCGTCGGAAAAACAGCACTCAATACTTGCGATGTCAAACAAATCACGAACAAGGTTTTTAATAATCATCCTATCAGCCTTGTTTAAGTCTTCGTTGAACACAAAGCAATTCGTCTTAAAAGGTGGCAATTTATCCTTAGGATATTTATCGTATATGGTAATTAGTTGAATTCCATGTTCTTCGCATAAATATCGTTTTTGTTCATCACGTGCAAAATGTTCTTTATGAAGATACCAGTTACCGGGTTCAATGGCAAGCTTTAGTTGCGGAATAATGATATCCAGTTCCATTTTAATAGTATGTCTATCTCTCGATATTACAGAATCCGTACCTAAGGCAGCTTGGAAAGATAGCAATATGTACTGCTCCATGAAACTGGTTCCTGATTTGGCACATCGTGGACAGCCGTGACCTTGCAACAAAGAATAAGGCATAGCAGACCAGATAGTTCCACATACCCCACATTGGCATTTAATCTTTCTATGTGTGTTATGATAATCATCTATAACGATAATTGAGGGGTCAACCTTTGCTAAGTCGTCAATGAATTTACTTTTATCTTTTAATCCTGTTTTTCCGTGATTGTTTTTTGAACCACGAATTGCACTGCAATGCGGGCACCCTTTTCCTTGACTAAGTGAATATGCTTTGGGTGACCATAAGTGACCACACGTGTTGCATTTCACATCAATTCGCTCTGTCGCTTTTGTATATTTGCCTATGATAGTGATTAACGGATTAATCGTGCGAATTTCATTGACAAACTCCTCATGAGTTTTTGACATCATATCACCTTCTCACTTTGCTATATTATATCAAAGAGAAGCAAAAAAGCAAAAAATGAGTGGATATAACCTCAAATCCGTTATATCCACTCGATATGGTTGCGGAGGCAGGATTTGAACCTGCGGCCTCCGGGTTATGAGCCCGACGAGCTACCGGACTGCTCTACTCCGCGATATTCAATTTGTGAACAATATCCTGCTCAACACTTGTATATTATACGCCGTTATTTTGAAAAAATCAAGACTTTTTCAAAAATAATTTACATTACCTGAAAAAATTTCAAAATATATCACAACAACCGTATTTTTTAGTCAAAATATTTCTTTATAAACAAAAAATTTCAATAATCTCAATCAATATCTGTTTTATTAAAGTTTTACATAAAATATTTCAAATTTCATAATCAGAAAAATTATGTGATTGTATTTCAGTTACACAGTATTGATTAACTTTCCGTTTTAATTATCTGTCATAAGACTGCAGAAAACATAAAGTGCAAGGTTTTCAAAAACACATTCAAAAACCTTGCACATAAATATTGCACTTCAACAGCATTTTTCAAAAGTCATATATCAATCTTTTTTCTTTTTGAAAATAATCAATTTGCTGAAAACATAATTAAAAATGATCACAAATACGGCAATTAAAATTTTTGAAATCATTTTACCGATGCCAACATAGGTTACCAAAAGCCAGAGTCCGCCGACTTCAATGAAATAACTTGCAACTCTTGCACCTACAAAACTGATAATTTCTTTAATCAGCACTTTTGCTTTAAAACTTTTGCTTTCAAACACCCAGAGTTTATTTGTTATATAGGCAAACATTACGCTCAAAACCCATGCGATAAAATTTGCAATCTGATAACCGTATTTTCCGAAAATACTGTCATTTCCTATAATGCTGTCAAAAATTTTAAAAGCTAAAAGATTTATTACAGTAGTCAAAAAACCGAAAATCAAATATGTTACCGTTTCCCGGCTGAATACTTTTTTTAAAGATTCATTTACTTTTTTATTTCTGAAAATAAAGTCAAAAATAAAATAAATAAACTGCATCAACTTATTAATTATTTTTTCCATATCAAACATTGATTTCGACTGTTAAGCCGAGCTCCTCTTTATATTTTTCAATAATCGGATTTACAACATTTTTAACAAATTCTTCAGTCTGTTCAGGTGCTCTTCCCACAAAATTTTCAGGCTTCATAATTCCGGCAATTTCCTCCGAGGTTATACCGAAAGAATCATCATTTGCTATTCTTTCAAGCAAATCATTTTCTCCTCCGTCTTGCTTTACCACCTTACCCGCTTCCATGGAGTGAACACGAATTTTTTCATGCAATTCCTGACGGTCTCCGCCGTTTTTAACTGCTTCCATCATTATATTTTCAGTTGCCATAAAAGGAAGTTCCGCAAGAAGATGTTTCCTTATCATCTTCGGATAAACCACAATTCCGCTGACAACATTTATATACAGTTCAAGCACAGCATCAATCGCAAGGAAACCTTCCGCTATGCTCAAACGCTTATTGGCGGAATCGTCCAACGTTCTTTCAAACCATTGTGTTGATGCGGTAATAATCGGATTCATTGTATCTGCAATTACAAACCTTGACAAAGATGCAATCCTTTCACTTCTCATGGGATTACGTTTATACGCCATGGCAGATGAACCGATTTGCGTTTTTTCAAAAGGCTCTTCAACCTCTTTCAAATGTTGGAGAAGACGAAGGTCATTTGTAAATTTAGTGGCTGATTGTGCAATAAGACTTAAAACGAACAATACCTGACTGTCAAGTTTCCTGGGATAAGTCTGTCCCGAAACGGGAAATACCTTTGAAAATCCCATTTTTTCGGCAATCTTTTTATCAAGAAGTTTTATCTTTTCCTGATCTCCTGAAAAAAGTTCCATAAAACTTGCCTGTGTTCCCGTTGTACCCTTTGAACCTAAAAGTTTCATGGAATCAATCTGAAACTCAAGATATTCCATATCCATAACAAGATCCTGCAACCACAAAGATGCTCTTTTTCCCAATGTTGTAGGTTGAGCGGGTTGAAAATGAGTAAAAGCAAGACACGGTAAATCTTTATATTCCAAAGCAAATGCGGAAAGCTTGTCCAAGAGATTAACCAGTTTTTTTCTTATAAGTTTCAAACCCTCGGTCATAATAATAACGTCCGTATTATCACAGACATAACAGGATGTTGCACCGAGATGAATTATTCCCTTTGCCTTCGGACATTGTTCACCGTAGGCATGAACGTGAGCCATTACATCATGACGGACTATTTTTTCCTCTCTCTGTGCCACGTCATAATTTATATCATCCTTATATTTTTTAAGTTCTTCGATTTGTTCATCGGTTATATTAAGTCCCAGTTCTTTTTCACTTTCGGCAAGTGCTATCCAAAGTTTTCTCCAGGTTCTGAATTTAAAATCAGGTGAAAAAAGATATTGCATTTCCTTACTTGCATATCTTGAATTTAAGGGGCTTTCATAGGTATCTCTCATTGTGTTACATCCTTCCGAATAATAGAAATAATTTATAATCAGTTATATTTTGCACGTTCACCGCCGATGAATTTAGGACGGGTTTTTGCACAGATAATATGTGCATTACCGATACTGTCAATGCTCAAACGTACCGGAACGGCAACATCCTTCAAGTGCATACCGATAAGCGTTCCGCCGATATCAATACCCGCCTTTGCCTTAATATGTTCAACGGCAACGGGATTTTCAAATGTTTTATAAGCAACTGTTGCGAATGAACCTCCCGCCTTAGGTTGAGGTACAACGCATACAGGCTCGTAACCGTATTTCTCTGCGGCTTCACTCTCGATTATTATTGCTCTGTTCAAATGTTCACAGCATTGACAGGCAAGGAATATTCCCCGTTCCTTTAAATAAGGATAAATTCCGTCAAAGATTGCCTGTGCGGCATCAAGGGAAGAATTATGTCCGATAACTCCGCCCACGGCTTCACTGGAAGAGCATCCTACAACAAGAATATCTCCTTTTTTTAATTCTGCGATTTCCGTTAATTCCGTTACGGCGATTTTTGCGTTTTGAGTTAAATTTTCCATAAAATCACACCTATATATTTTTTGCTATTGCAAAATGATTTAAAAAGTAATACAATAATGTTATCAATGAAAGAAAGGTTGAAAAAAATGAGCGAAAACAATTCATGCAGCGGAAATTGTTCAAGCTGTTCATCAGCTTGTGAACATAAAGATCTCCATGTTGCACTTAATCAATTCAGTTCCGTAGGCAAAGTCATCGGAATTGTCAGCGGTAAAGGAGGCGTAGGTAAATCACTTGTTACCTCCATGCTTGCAACCGCCATGAATTCAAAAGGTCATAAGACCGCAATTCTTGATGCGGATATTACCGGTCCCTCAATTCCCAAAGCGTTCGGAATTAAAGGTATGGCAACCGGCGACGATAACGGTCTTTATCCTGCCGTATCGAAAAAAGGAACTAAAATTATGAGTATAAATCTTCTCCTTGACGATGAGGAAAAACCCGTAGTCTGGAGAGGTCCCGTAATCTCGGGAGTTGTTCAGCAGTTCTGGACAGAGGTTTGCTGGGGCGATGTTGACTATATGTTTGTCGATATGCCTCCCGGAACAGGCGATGTTTCTCTCACCGTGTTCCAATCCCTTCCCGTTGACGGAATAATTATCGTTACAACTCCGCAGGATCTTGTTACCATGATCGTTAAAAAAGCCTATAATATGGCTAAAATGATGAACATTCCGATTATCGGCGTAGTGGAAAATATGAGTTATATCGAATGTCCCGACTGCAAAAAGAAAATCAACATTTTCGGTGAAAGCAAGGCAGATGAAGTGGCAAAGCAACTGGGAGTTCCCGTACTTGCAAAGATGCCGATAAATCCCGTTACGGCTGAACTTGTTGACAAGGGAGCGGTTGAACTTGCCGATGATGAGGCACTTTCCGCCTGTACGGAAATAATTGAAAAATTCGGTAAATAATAAATACAAAAACGGTTTATTAAAAGATGATTTTGAAATGTATTTACCCGTTCAAAATCATCTTTTATTTTTTTGTTATGTGATAATTTTATGCAGGAGCATAATGTCTTAAATTAACGCCCACAATCATATCGTAATCTATTACATGGAAAAGAGAACCGTCCGGCATGGGATAAACGGTCATTCCCTCTGCTTCATTGTCAAAACGTCTTACGGAACGTTCAAATTCCGTAACCACATTTCCGCTTGATATTTCAACAGAAAAAATTGTTTCATCTGCGGTATCCTTATTATCAATGGAAAGATAAATTTTACCGTTATATACTTCCCCGCCTTGAACGTGGTTAAGTGTCTGATTAAGTTTTATTGAATGAGAATAGGACATATCCTTGATATTGTATGCAAAAATCTCATTTACATTATCGAAAAGAGATGTATAAAGAAGTCCTTTTTCAGCATCTACCGCACACCATGGAATACCTGTTGTCAACTGGTCATGGGGCATTAAATATGCTTCACCGCTGAATTCAAGAGTATCCGCATCAAAAACGATTATCATGGGATGAGAGCGTGTTTTATCCTCAATAGCACCGTAAATTTTACCGTTATAATAACTTATTCCGCCGATATGGTTACTTCCGTATTTATTGACAAATTCAGAAGGTAATGCGTACATTTTATATTTTTCCAATTTCATTCCGTCAACGGTGAATTTCGCAATTCCGTTAATACCGAGTTTTGCTATTGACGCCGATGTATAGTAATACTTTCCGTCAGTTGAAATGCCCTGACTGAAATACAATGTTTTGTCAAGACAAAATCTGTCCGTACTTACAAGTCTTACATTATCCGAATTGCTTGCAGGTCCTCCGATTATACTTAAAATAAAAATTACAATCGAGCAGAAGTATGCCCATAATTTTGAAATTACGGAAGATGAATTACCGAAAAGTTTAAAATTCATCTGTAAACCCCCTTGTTTACAATAAGTTAACTATATTTTAACACATTTCTCTGCTCATTTCAAGTCTATATGATTGACTTATGTAATTCACTGTGATAAAATAAATAAGTTATATTCCGTACATTTTCTTGAAAAGGAGATTTCATATATGTCATTGCTCAGTGCAATTTTCGGAGATTATTCAAAAAAAGAAGTAAAGAGAATAGAGCCTATCAAAAAGAAGGTTCTCGATCTTGAAGATGAATACAAAGCCTTGTCCGACAAGGAACTTCAAGGTAAAACAAAAGAATTTAAAGAAAGACTTGAAAAGGGTGAAACATTAGACGATATTCTCCCGGAAGCATTTGCCGCTTGCCGTGAAGCATCCGACAGAGTTCTCGGGATGCGTCATTTCCCTGTACAGATTGTGGGAGGTACTATCCTCCACCAGGGAAGAATTGCCGAAATGAAAACAGGTGAAGGTAAAACTCTTGTTGCAACCCTTCCCGCATATCTTAACGCACTTTCCGGAAAAGGTGTTCACATTGTTACTGTCAACGATTACCTTGCCCGCCGTGACTCGGAATGGATGGGCAAACTTTACAGATTTTTAGGTTTAAGCGTAGGTCTTATCGTTCACGGTCTTGATAACGACCAGCGTCGTGAAGCATACAATGCCGATATCACATACGGTACTAACAACGAAATGGGATTTGACTATCTTCGTGATAATATGGTTCAGTATAAAGAAAACAAGGTTCAGAGAGAACATAACTTTGCCATCGTGGACGAAGTTGACTCCATCCTTATCGACGAAGCAAGAACTCCCCTTATCATTTCCGGTAAAGGTGAAGAATCCACGGAACTTTACCGCCTTGCAGACCGTTTTGCAAAAGGTCTTATAATGTCAAAGGTCAGAGAAATCGACTCAAAGGAAAATGCCGAGGACGTTGCAGACGGCGATTTCGTCGTTGACGAAAAGGCTCGTACAGCCACACTTACAAAAAGCGGTGTGGCAAAAGCGGAAGAGTTTTTCGGACTTGAAAATCTGATGGATGCGGAAAACATTACTATTCAGCATCATATCAACCAGGCGATAAAGGCAATCGGTGTTATGAGAAAGGATATTGACTACGTTGTAAAAGACGGTGAAGTTCTTATCGTTGACGAGTTCACCGGTCGTATTATGTTGGGCAGAAGATACAATGAAGGACTTCATCAGGCTATTGAAGCCAAGGAAGGCGTAAAGGTTGAGAACGAAAGCAAAACTCTTGCAACCATCACATTCCAGAACTATTTCCGCCTTTATGACAAACTTTCCGGTATGACGGGTACTGCCATGACGGAAAGCCAGGAATTCCAGGAAATTTACAGCCTTGACGTTATCGAAACTCCCACAAACAAACCGGTTATTCGTGAAGATCATCACGATTCTGTTTATAAAACAGAACAGGCTAAATACGATGCCGTTGTTGAGCAAATTCTTGCTTGTCATGAAAAAGGACAGCCTGTTCTTGTAGGTACAATCTCCATTGAAAAATCGGAAATTCTTTCCTCAATCCTTAAAAAACGTGGTATAAAGCATGAGGTTCTGAATGCGAAATACCATGATAAGGAAGCGGAAATCATTGCTCAGGCAGGTAAATACGGTGCAGTTACCATTGCCACAAATATGGCGGGACGTGGTACCGATATTATGCTTGGCGGTAATGCGGAATATCTTGCAAAATCCGAAATGCGTCGTATGCAGTTCAGCGAAGAACTCATAGCGGAAGCGACAGGTTTTGCGGAAACAGATGACGAGGAAATTCTCAATGCGAGACATGAGTTTACCGCACTTAATCAAAAATACAAAGACATTATTGCTCCCGAAGCCGAAAAGGTTCGTGAAGCAGGCGGTCTTTTCATAATAGGTACGGAACGCCACGATTCAAGGCGTATCGACAATCAGTTAAGAGGACGTTCCGGCAGACAGGGAGATCCCGGTGAAAGCCGTTTCTATCTTTCTCTCCAGGACGATTTGATGAGACTTTTCGGCGGTGAAAGATTACTGGGCATGATGGAAACCTTAAAAACTCCCGATGATTTACCCATTGAGGCAAAGCCGGTTACAAAAGCAATCGAAAATGCACAAAAGAAAGTTGAAGGCAAGAACTTCGCCGCACGTAAGAATGTTCTTGAATATGACGATGTTATGAACCGACAGAGAGAGATTATCTATCAACAGCGTAATATGGTTCTTGACGGTGAAGAACTTAAACCGTCAATTCTCAAAATGCTTGAAGAAACCGTTACCGATGCCATTGATTTGTACTGTCCTTCATCACTGAGCAAGGAAGACTGGAACATTGACGGACTTAAAGATAAATTCAAAGGTTGGCTCGTTACGGAGGAAGACTTTACGGACATTAACGCCATTGTTCCCTCCGAAGCAAAAGAACTTCTTATCGAAAGAGGTAAAACTCTTTATGATGAAAGAGAAACAGAAATGGGTGATGACCTTACAAGAGCCCTTGAGAGAATGATACTTCTCCGTAACGTTGACAGCAAATGGATGGATCATATCGACGCTATGGAAGAACTTAAAAGAGGTATCGGCTTACGTGCTTACGGTCAGCAGGAGCCTATCGTTGCTTACAGAAATGAAGGCTACGATATGTTCGAGGAAATGCGTATTTCCATACGTGAAGATACGGTTAAACAGATGTTTACCGTAAGAGTCCGCACGGAAGAAGAAACGAAGCGTGAACAGAAAGTTAAAATCACATCCGAATCCGGTTCCGGTTCCGACGGTTCTGTTACCAATCAGCCTGTACGCAACAGAGGTACAAAGGTAGGTCCCAATGATCCCTGTCCCTGCGGAAGCGGTAAAAAATATAAAAAATGCTGCGGCTCGGTTCTTAACGAAGAAAAATAATCAAAGGATTAAAACGTGAAATCAAAGGGTTATATAAATCTGCAAATCATTGCAATTATTGCCGGTCTGCTTATGCAAATTCCGTTAGTCGGTGATATTCGGTGATATAATGTTTTACGGGAGAGATATTGAAATGTTAAGCAGAATAAAAAACGTGTCGTCTGTTGCCGTCAGAGAAGATAAGGCGGGAGTGGATTTTACTATTCAAAACGGAAACGAAAAAATGAACTGTTCCTTATCCTACTGCGGAAAGGGAGGCTGGAGACTTCAAACGGAATTTGACGGTAAAATTTCCGACTACGGTGCATCACAACTGCTTTCATATTATCTTTCGGAAGAAAATCACTGTAAAACGGAAAACGTAACTGTTTCCAAAACAGGTACTTCTACATTTATGAGAAGTCCGGACGGCTCTTCGGCGGAGATAATAAACAATCCTTTTGAAATAATTTACAGAAGCCCCCAAGGCAATATTTCCGCTGATATTTCCGACATTGCTTTAAGTAAAGGGAACACCGTTGTACGAGGCAAACTTAATCGAAAAGAAGCAATGTGGGGTACAGGTGAACATTTTGATAAGATAAATCAACGTGGTCAGCATGTTGAAATAAATGCGGTTGATGAATGGGCATCGATAGGTCGAAACAGTTATATGCCGATTCCGATTCTCATTTCTTCCAGAGGTTCGGGCTTGTTTATGAACAGGTTCGAAAGAATGACCATTGATATTGATTCAAGAATTGTACCGAAAAACACATGGCAATTCTGCGTTTTAAATGCCCCTTGCGATTTATTTGTTTATACCACGGAAAATCCGGCGGACGTTCTTTACGGTTATTCCCTTCTTACGGGATTTGCTCCCGAGCCTGCCGATTGGAGTTACGGCACAATAGTATGCAGATATTACCCGGATTTCAGTACCGTTGATGGCGTTCTCGAAATGGCGGATGAAATGGAGAAGAACGATTTCCCGTGGGAAGGCGTTATCGTTGAAGGCTTTGACTCTTCAAATGCGACAAAGCTTAAAGAAATGTCCGATACCGTTCACAAGTTAGGCAAAAAACTGATGATTTATAATCAGACCGGAAGCAACCCCTTCGGTGCATCTGTTGATGAAACCGATTATATGGTAAAAAGAGCATCAAACGGTAACAGTTATTTAGTCCCTGCGAACAACAATAACGAAGCGGATAACCCCGGTGGCGGCACATGGAGATTTTTAGATATTACTTCAAAAACGGTAAGAGATTATATATTTAACGAAAAATGGGGAAATGCCGTTAAAAATTACGGTGTAGACGGTGCAAAAGTGGATTTCTGCGAATTATTCCCCGATACATACGAACTTACATTTGCGGACGGAACTACAAGCGGTGCTCACCATTGGTATCCCGTTGTAAATAACACGCTTGTTTATCAAAAGCTTAACGAAAACCCCGGCGGAACCATGACCATAAACAGAGGCGGCGGTATCGGTGCTCAGAGATATTCTTGGATATGGATGGGCGATCAGAAACGTGAATTCAAATATATTGCCGCTCAACTTAAAGGTGTTATCAGTTCCGGTATTTCCGGAGTTCCGTTTACAACATTTGATATGGCGGGATATAAAAATGCGGCAAAAAATGAAGCGGATGTTTTCAAACGTGCCGTTGAATATACTGCGTTTATCGGAAATGTTCAAACCCACGGAGATGTTAAACGCCCCTACGATTATGACGAAACCACGAAAAATATATACAGAAAATTCACTAAAATTCATGACGCACTTCGTCCCTATCTTTCCGAGCAGGGAAAAATCTCATCAAAAACAGGACTTCCTCTTGTCAGACACCTTGCTGTCAACTATTGGAATGATGAAAGAGTTTGGGATATAGAAGATGAATTTATGCTGGGCAACAAACTCCTTGTTGCTCCCATTCTCAACAGTATAAATTGCAGGAACATTTATCTTCCCGAAGGCAACTGGACTAACCTTTGGACCGGCGAAAAATATGCAGGCGGTCAAACCTTAAAGATGTATATGGTTCCGGAGGATGAAATTCCCGTTTTCGTCAATACGGATGCTTCTTCAAAAGCGTTTGATTTATGTGTCGATAAAATTGTAAAACTCTATTCTGAATAACAGATATCGGTTGATTGAAAAATTTTTTCGGTCAACCGATTTTATTTGTTTTTTTATTGAAAAAAAGTTAATATATTGATATAATAAAAATAATAAAAAATTTACCGGAGGAATTATTATGTTTACTTCTAAAACTGACTGCTTTACACTTTCAAACGGAGTTAAAATCCCCTGTATCGGTTACGGTACATGGAAAACCCCCAACGGAGTGGTTACGGAAAACTGCGTTAAATCCGCACTTGATGCAGGCTATCGCCACATTGATACCGCTTTTGCCTACGGAAATGAAAAAAGTGTAGGAAACGGAATTAAAAAATCAGGCGTTTCAAGAGATGAGATTTTTGTTACCACAAAACATTGGGTGACGGAAAGAGGTTACGAAAATACCGTAAAAGCCGTTGAAACTTCCCTTGATCTGTTAGGTCTTGATTATCTTGATTTGTACCTTGTTCACTGGCCCTGCGTTGAAAAACTTACTCCGGATTGGAAAGAAATCAATGCGGAAACATGGCGTGGCTTTGAAAAAATGTATAAGGACGGGAAAATCCGTGCAATAGGTGTCAGCAACTATCAGGAGAAACATCTTAAAGCACTCATTGAAACCGCCGAAATCAAACCTATGGTTAATCAGCTTGAATTCCATCCCGGCTACACACAGATTGAAAACTGCCGTTGGGCTCAGGAAAACGGCATGCTCGTTGAAGCATGGTCTCCTCTCGGAAGCGGTGCTGTTTTAGGAGATAAAACTCTTAAAAATATTGCCGAAAAATATAATAAATCCGTGGCACAGATTTGTGTAAGATTTGCTTTACAGAATAACATCCTTCCTCTTCCGAAATCAACTAACCCGGAAAGAATTATATCAAATGCAGAAGTTTTCGATTTTGAAATCACCGAAGATGATATGAAAACAATAATGTCCATACCCACTTTGGGATTCAGCACATTCCTTCCCGAAGATGCTCCTGCCGATGCACTTTGCGAATAAATTTTTGAGGTGAAATTAATGAATGTTCTCCAACTTGAACCCTTTGCAATGGGATATATGAACACGGATAAAAAAAGCCGTGAATATAAAGTTGCCGCCGGAATAAAATGCTTTGCGGAAAATGCACCGTTAAGCATTGACCCATCCGAAGTTTTCGTTGCTCCTTACCGTTCCTACTGGGAACAGGCAATCAGTTATGACCGTTCGGGCGGATATGACATCGACGAAGCCAAAATTGAAGAGAAAGTCAAGCAGTATCCCGAGTGTGCTTTTGAACTGCATAAAAGTGCGGAATATTTCAGAGCCCTTGAAACACGCCGTGTAATCAGCAAAATCAGAAGTGCAGAACAGGAAAAACTTGAAATCAACAAATGCTGTTGGGCAACGGGAGGCGGACACAGCAACCCGGACTACGAAATGATTTTAAGAATCGGCACAAACGGAATAAGAGAAAAAATTGAGCGTTTCCGCAAAATTCATACAGATAAAGATGAATTTTACGATGCACTTACCATTACCCTTGATGCCCTTGAAACAGTTGCAAAAAGATACAAAAAAATTGCGGAAGAAATGATTCCCTCTGCCGAAGGAAAAGATAAAGATACTCTCAAAAAATTATCATCAGCTTTTGAAAATATTCCGCAGAATAAACCGAGAAATATTTTTGAAGCCTTTGAAATGTTCTGGCTCTGTTTCGCATTTATTGACATCGACTCCCCCGGTCTCTTTGATTATCCTCTCGGTTCATTTTATGAAAACGCCGACGAGAAAGAAAGATATGAATGTCTTGAAGCACTTTGGGAATGTTTCAGAAGAACAAGGTCATGGAATCTTTGTGTAGGCGGAAGCGATGAATTCGGCAACGACAAAACGTGTGCATTAACATACGACGTATTGAAAATCGCAAGAGAGAAAAAATACAACACTCCGAACATTACAATGCGTGTACATAAAAACACTCCGGAATCTCTTTGGCAAGCGGCTCTTGATACACTTGCCACCGGCATCGGTATGCCTGCCATCTATAATGATGAATGTGTTTGCCCTGCACTTGAAGCACTGGGCATTCCCTCTTCCGACTCTCATTTATACTGCATGAACGGATGCAATCAAATCGACATTTTCGGAAAATCTCATATGGGACTTGAAGACGGTGAAATCAGTCTTATCAAAGCACTTGAATACGCATTGTTTGACGGTGAAGACCAATACACTCTGGAACATTTGGGAATTCGCACCGGTGATGCCACCGCTTTTGACACCTTTGATAAATTCATGGAAGCGTTCTATAAACAGATAACATTCTTCTCAGAATATGTTGTAACCACATCAAATAAAGCACAGGAACTTTTTGCAATATATGCCCCTAATCCGTGGAAATCATTGATTGTTCAGGGCTGTATAGAAAAGGGACTTGACTATAAAAACAAAGGTCCCATCTACGGTCACGGTCAGGTTTTACTTGAAGGAATTGCGGATGCGGTTGATTCCGTTGTTGCGCTTAAGCATTTCATTTATGACGAAAAGAAATATACAATGGCACAGCTTCTTGATGCGTTGAAAAATGACTTTGAAGGATATGAAGATTTATACAATGATTTTTCATCCTACTACAAATTCGGCAATGATATTGATGAGGTTGATAAATATTATAAAGAAATAACCGATTTCGTTTACAATTTCTTCCTGACGAAGGAAACCTTCCGGGGAGGAAAGTTCGGTGTAGGATGTTCCACCTTTAACCGTGCGGCGAACTACGGTATTCATTGCGGTGCATTGCCCAACGGAAAGAGAAAATTTGCTCCTCTTATAGCCGATTCCATCGGTCCCACTCCGGGAAACGATAAAAACGGTCCCACCGCATTGTTAAACTCCGTATTAAAAAGCAATCAATATCTCGCAACAAGCGGAAATGTTCTGCAAATGAAATTCTCAAAGGCTCAGTTCTCAACAGATGCGGGAAAATCCACCTTTGAAGCACTTGCAAAAACGTATTTCAGCCTCGGCGGTCAAACCTTACAAATAAACGTAGTATCGAGAGATGAACTGATTGATGCTAAAAAGCATCCGGAAAAATATGAAAATCTTATTGTCCGTGTAGGCGGTTTCAGTGCAAAATTCATCCAGTTGAGCCCCGAACTTCAGGATAATATTATTGCAAGAACAGAACAGGATATATGATGAAGGGTAATATTTTTGACATTCAAAGATTTTCAATTCATGACGGTCCGGGAATACGTACAACCGTTTTCGTCAAAGGGTGTCCTTTGAGATGCCTGTGGTGTCATAACCCGGAATCACAACGTCCTGAAAAAGAATTGATGTTTTATCAAAATAAATGTGTAGGCTGCGGCAAATGTGAAGATGTTTGCCGCAACACCTTTACGTCAGAGTGTACCGCCTGCGGAAAATGTGTTTCTGTCTGTTCTCACGGTGCAAGAGAAATCAAAGGCAGAGAAGCAGATACGGAGGAAGTCTTCAATACAGTCAAACGTGATATTGAGTTTTATAAAAACTCCGGCGGAGGTGTTACCGTTTCAGGCGGTGAGCCGTTAAGTCAATGGAAATTCACAAAAGAACTGTTAGAAAAATGCAAAGAAGCCGAAGTGCATACCGCCATCGAAACCTCCGGATTTGCAAAATGGGAAATCTTTCAAGAGGTTTTGCAATATACGGATTTACTCTTTTTTGATATAAAGGGAATTGACGAAAATCTCCACATAAAAAACACAGGTGTTTCTAACAAACTGATTTTGGAAAATGCCGAAAAGGTAATGAAAACAAATCAAGATGTTATTTTCCGTATGCCCTACATTCCGGGATATAATGACACGGAAACCGAAAAAATCCGTGAATTTACAAAAGGTCATACATTAGAACTGATGCCCTATCATTCAATCGGTTGCGGAAAATATTCCGCCCTCGGAAAAGAATATACTCTTAATGATGTGGCGGCACCGGATAATGATTTAATGCAATCGCTTGTTGAAAAATACGGTGTCATTTTCTCCGAAGGAATAAAATAATATTTCGGGAGGTTTTCCCATTGAAAATTAACATTAAACAGGAACTGCAAAAATTAAAAACATATTGGAAAAATCCCCCTGAAGGAAGATATATGCCGTTTAAAGAAATTGCGGCGTTATCCTTCGGAGGTATGGGTGTTCGTCTTCTCATTGACATTGTCAGCACAATGATACTGTCAACGGGAAATGTTTTAATCGGAAATACCATCGGTATCCCGCCTATTCCGCTTTATTTCATCTATGTTTTGAGTGTGTTATCGGGATTTCCCCTTACCGTTTTACGGGCGAGGATAATCGACTACTCAAACAACAAAAAGGGCAAATACAGACCGTATATTTTAACTATGGCAATTCCCACAGCTATTCTCGCAACGGGTTTTGTGTTTATGCCTTACGATAAAATGACAATGTTCTGGAAATGCTTTACAGTGCTTGCGTTTAATGTGGGTTTTCAGTTTTTCTATAATTTTATATATGATGCATACGAAAGCATTACAAACGTTCTGTCCCCCAACACATACGAACGAACAGACGTGTATTCAATAAAAAGCATAACCGATTCACTTTCTCTTACAGTAAAAAATTTAATTTTCCCCATTGTTGCCAAGCTTGTAACAGGTGAAGCCACGATTTACAATATGAAAGTATACCGTGCTTTTTATCCTCCGCTTCTGGTTTTGTGCGTGATTTTGTCAATTATTATTTATGTAGGAACAGAGGAAAAAATCGTTCAGTCGAAAACTCATACTATCCGTATGAGCTTTGCGGACAGCATCCGAGCCGTTGCGAAAAACAAATATTTCTGGATAATCTCCCTTGCCTCATGTTTGGGATTTCTTGAAAATTCCTTTGCAAACATTCTGGGCTGGATGTATAATTATCAGCAAACCTGCACTGCGGGACAATACTCTCTGATAATAACCGTTTACGGAAATTCCGCATTATGGGCAATGATTTTTTCTCCTATCTTAATCAGAAAAGTCGGAAAGAAAAAACTTTTAGTTTACTCCAATTTGTTAAACATTGTTTTTATTGCTATAATGTATCCCGTGGTAAAATCGGCACCCACCGCTTATATGATATGGATGTTTTTGATTTGCCTGTTTGTAAACGGTATTGTGTTGCAAATTACCGTTATGATCACTCCGGGAATAAACGGTGATATAAGAGATTATCAGCAATACATCAGCGGAGAACGTGTTGACGGAATTTTCTCCGTAGCAGGATTGATAGGCAGTGTATGGACACTTGCCACCGGTTCTGTGCTTCCCGCAATTTACGACAAAGTGGGACTTAACGAAAATGTTGCGAAATCATTAGGTTACAGTAACGTCTATGATGTTTTGTACAACGAAAATTTTTTCCGCAGTATTTGCGGAGTTCTGATTGTGGTTTCCGTAATCGGTGCGACGATGAATGTTATACCCTATTTCTTCTATGACCTGACGGAAAACAAGCAAAAAGCGATGATAAAAGTTTTAAAAATCAGGGCTGTTCTTGAAGATTTTTCAAAGGGACAGGCAGAAGAAAAAGACATTATCGAAGCAGTTGAAATAATAAAAAATGCACATAATTTCAGTGAAACGGAAATTATAGTAAATAAAAAATATAAATCACAATTACTTAAATTAAATTTCAAAAAATACCGTATTGAAAAAAGAGAATATAAAGAATTTATCAAAGCAAAAGACGAGCAGGAACAGAATAAATTTGTTCTTGATGAATTGAATTATTTTGAAAACGATTATGCAAAGGAAGAACTTGATATTGCGAAAAAAATTGTATCAAACGGAATAGAAAATATAAAAAATCTTTCCGTCATTTCAGTTCATAATGCAAAACTTCTGCCGAAAAACAGTTTCGGCGAAAAGCAAAGAAGAACCATAATGCTTGACATTGCAAGGACAGAAAGACTTTCAAAAAAAGTTATTGCAAAATATTTTTCCGACGGCATTTCAAAACATAATATTGAAGAAATCGAAAAGCTTTTCTCCCAAGAGGATGAGATAGATTTAAAGCTGAAAGAAGCATATCAAAATGACGATAAATCCACAGCAAAACAACTCCGTATCGAAAAGAAAAACTTATCGAAAAAAATCAAAAAAACATCAAAAGAGTACAGTATTTATTTACGAGCCGTCAAACCCTTTACCGATGCGGAAAAGGTAATCAAAAGATATGAAAACAATCTTAAAATTGATGAATTGCTTGACCGTTACAGTGAAATAAAAATGTAAGAGTAACTGCAATACAGTTAAAAACGGTTGTGAGAAACTATTTGTATTTCTCACAACCGTTTTTTATTTATTTATAAACTTTTCAATAGCATCGGAAACAAATTTTGCCGTTCCCTCGCCTGCCTGTGTATCTATATTTCTGCGGAACCGTTCATCATCGGAATACATTTTACCCAAAGAAACTAATATTTCATCTGTACAGGGATAATAATTCGAGGAAATAAAATTCTGCAACTCCTTAACAAGGCTCACTGCATCCGGTGAAGCGGAAGAGCCGTCCTTAATTTGCCCGAAACGTGCGAAAATCTCCATAAGATTTTCTGCGATTTCGTTTTGCTGTTGTTTGTTTTGATTTTCGGTCTTTTCCTCAAAGCCTTTATATTCCTTTGTGTTACCCCATTTTTTCTTTGCTTCCTCAGCATATTCATCTATTTTATTTGTATCAAATGCGGAAAAATCCATAATATTCACTCCTGTTTTTTGTATTTCACGGGCGGAAAGAATTATTCTATCCAACCGCCCTGCGTTGTAATTCAAGCAGATGAATTTGTTCCGAAAGTGCTTCTCCCACATCATATTCCGGGCTGTCCAAAATCCTCTTAATATCGTTAAGTGAAAATTGTAATTCCCGAAAAAGCAAAATACTCTGCAACCGTGAAAGTGCTTCATCATCATAATAACGGTATAAATTATCGGATACAAACGTAGGTTTTAATAATCCTATCTCATCATAATAATGTAACGTCCTCACGCTGACACCTGTAAGAGAACTGACCTCATGCACTGTTTTCATCATTCATCCCTCCCGTGTAAATACAGTATAAACTATTACGTAACGTCATTGTCAAGTAAAATTTTAAGGGACTGTCTCATTTAAAGCAAACAAAAAATATAATATTAAAAGACGGTTGTAAAAGGAAATTTAATTTTTTATAACCGTCTTTTTTATGATTATTTCATTTGATTATTATGCTATTTTGCTTTTCTAAATGCGACAGACACTTTTCAATTAAAATTCAATCAATAATTTTCTGCATTTATTTCAAAATAACTTTGAGGATGATTGCAGGTAGGACAGATTTCGGGAGCCTTCGTTCCCACAACAATATGTCCGCAGTTGCGACATTCCCAAACCTTAACTTCACTCTTCTCAAATACCTGTGCTGTTTCTATGTTTTTAAGAAGTGCACGGTATCTTTCCTCATGATGCTTTTCAATGGCGGCAACAAGACGGAATTTTCTCGCAAGTTCTTTAAAACCTTCTTCTTCCGCCGTTTTTGCAAATTCTTCATACATATCGGTCCACTCATAATTCTCGCCGTCAGCAGCTGCATTGAGATTTTCCGAAGTATTACCGATGCCGTTCAATTCCTTAAACCACATCTTTGCATGTTCTTTCTCATTGTTTGCCGTCTTTTCAAAGAGAGCCGCAATTTGCTCATAGCCCTCTTTTTTTGCCTTAGATGCAAAATATGTGTACTTATTTCTCGCCTGAGATTCTCCGGCAAAAGCAGCCTCAAGATTTTTCTCCGTTTTTGTTCCCGCATAAGGATTGTTTTTCATTTTCAATTACCTCTTTTCAGTAAATTTTTTATATCATATTATATCATTTAATTTATTATATTTCAACATTTATATTCTATACTTTTTCAATTATTGAAACATTTTATAATGCTGTTGACAAGTATCGGTTTGACCAATATAATATAAACTAACCAAACGGACACTGCCAAATCCGAAAAATACGGTGAAAGGAAAACAAATGTGTACGAGCATAATTTCAAACAGAAACAAAACGATAGTCGGGTGGAATCTTGATATTCTTAATATGGAGCACCGTGTTACAAAATCGGCTATGGGAGTTTTTATTGAGATAAACGATGCAAAGGAAGGATGGCTTCCGCTGTTCGGTGCAAATAACAGGGGTGATTTTGTGGGTATGCCCACATGCTGGCCCTTTGATGAAAGAAGCGATCCTTCCGAAAACGGTGAAAATATCATTATGCTTGATATTGATCTTCTTACAGAGAAAAAAACCTTTCATGAAATCAAAACAATCGCCGAAGCCGAAACTGTGTACAGCGTTCCGGGAGTTACATTTATGTCTTCACTGTCTGATAAAAATGGAAATGTACTGCATATCGTTCCCGGACAGGGATGCCGGTATTATGAAAAGCCGTTATATAAAGTGCTGACGAATTTTTCTCCTTTTAAAGGAGATAGTGAAAAACATCCCTGGATGGGATTAGACAGATACAACACCGCAGAAGAAATGTTAAAACAATCATCAAATGATTTTGATGTAGTTGACTGCTTCGATATTCTGAAAAAAGTATCACAGGAAGTATGTCCCACCGTTGTATCTATGGTATTTGACGTTACGGAAATGAAGATATATTGGTGTGAAAACCGACAGTGGAACCGCATATATGATCAGTCTTTCCGATGAATACTAAAACAGAACGGTCAAGACCGTTCCCTACATTATCTATACGTCTATCGTCTACATATCTATTGTCTATTGAGAAAAGCGGTTGTCTGCGTAACACAGGCAACCGCTTTTTGTTGATCAATAGAATAATTATCAGAAATCTAATTCTGTCTCATATTTTTCAGTAGGAGTTTCGGGAATTGTTGTACCCTCTTCCGCTGAAGTTGTGATGACATCAATCTTTTCCAATTCTACTAATTCCATTTCGGGAGTTTTCATTTTTCTCATTTCATTCACTCCTTATTATTTTGCAAAATATTCATCTGCAGCAACGCTGTAGAGATACAATGCTTTAACCAGGTTCGCCAAATCTGTATTAGAATTTGACTGCTTGGAATATGCATAAGAATCTACAGAATATACCTTTGTGATTGTGTTTGAACCGTTTGATGCTGTGAATGTATATGCCTTGCTGAGGTCTCCTGCACCGAGACCGGGAGTCTTAACCGCATACTGTCCTTCGGCAACTTTTTCAGCTGATACCGATTCACCGTCAAGTGTGAATGTGTAGCTGTCATCAATTCCGATAAAGTAAACCTTTGCACGAATTCCTGATGTAAGAACTACAGATGTACCAACTTTAATGCCGTCTGCAAGACCTGTTGTGCTGCTTACGTTTACTGTTGCGGGAACTTCTGTTGCAGAGATATTGTCCATACCGATTGAATATTCTTTATTTACATATTCATCAGCACTGTTATTTTCATCGAAGTAAACCTGAGCACATGCACCGTAGTCAAGCAATGCTGTGCAAAGTTTTATTGCTTTTTCAGTTGCATCTTCTTTTGTTATAGTGTTAATGCAATACTGTTTTACGGAATAATCAACATCTTTTACAAGAATGCCCTTATAGTAAATCTTAACATTTACTGTTTCGCCCATTTCGGGAGATGCAGCACAGTCTGCGATAAACTTAAATGCATCGCCGATTGCCGTACCTGTTATAAATGTTGAAATACTTGTAAGTGCAACGGGTTCCTCATCGGTTGTTCCGTATGTTGCGGTAGATGTTCTTGCGATCGTATAATCGGAAGCATCTGTACCGTCCTTGATCTTTACATAGAAGTTAACATCAATGTTCTCGTTCAATGTAAGAGATTTTGCAACTAAAATATCATCTTCATCAATCATTTTATCTTCCTGAAGTTCGTAGGAATAGATTGAGAATTCAGTTCCTTCGATTTCAAGGTATTTATCGCCGTTTTCTTCCATAACAACGTAGTTACCGTAGAACTCGCCCTTATGGAATACTTTTGCGATTGTTCCTACTTCTACTGATTTATCAACGGGAAGTCTGAATGTAAGAGGTGATGTGATTGCTTTGTTGGGGATGATTGTTGTTATCTTTTCAATAACTTCGCCTTCAGAATTCTTGA
>JAZUKF010000221.1:0-11309 GCA_045643165.1 Acutalibacteraceae bacterium
ATTGTTGGTGAGCATGAAATTATCTTCGCCGGAAATGACGAGGTTATTAAAATCAGCCACAGTGCAATGTCAAAGCAAATATTCGCAAACGGTTCCGTAAATGCCGCAAGGTTTATTTATAATAAAGAAAGCGGAATGTACTCAATGAAAGATATTGTTAAATAAAAAATTGCCTCCTGATTTAACACCGGGAGGCAATTTTTATAGTATGTTTATTCCTATTGCTTTTTGAAGATAAGATATTATCATTTTAGTATATAATATATATTTTTCCGTCAGGTAGTTTATGTTTGAAGTGATATTTTTAAGGTTATCGTGATTTTCATAGCCTTCCAGTATGCCGTTATTGTCGTCAACACCGTCATTGTCGAAAGCAAATTTATAAATAATGGGTGATGCAATTCCGATAAAAATATATTCTGCTTTATTGAACGGTCCGTTTTTATCAATTCTCTTTATGATTAAATCTTTTGTAATTCCGTCAACGCCGAATTGTTTCAAAAAATTATTGACTGTTTTTAAAATAACTTCATCATTTACCTTTGATAAATCATCCTTTAAAATTACGGAAACAGCTTTGAGGAAAATTTGTATTTCATCACTTGATAAATCGAATTTTTCACCGCCGGAATAATGATATGCCACAAGTTCCGTCGCAAGGTCCCAAACGGATTTGTATTCAGAGCGTGGCAACGTGATTGAAAATTCCTTTGCAACCTGTTCCAAACTGTTTTCACCGTAGAGGGGCATATTTAATAATTCAAGCAATCTGCTGACCGCATTTTTTACGGCATCATAGTAGATTGCATTTTCTTTTATTTTCAGTTTTTCCATTGACAGGGAAAGTTCAAGTCTGTATTTAATTCCCGCTTTCAAAAATGATTTTGAATATGATGTTAAATCCTTTTTCATTAAGTCAAGCTGTTCTTTTGTATAGCCTTTAACCGATGAAGATAAAGCATTTAAATCAATACCGTTAACGGATTCAGAAGTATATTTTATTTCATCATCGCTTAAATTGATTATCCTGTAATCAAGGGGATACATGGTCAGAGACGTTGTTGCAAAATCATAAATTTTGTTTCCGGAAATGCTCGTATATGAAGTTACATCGGAACAATGCTCATGACCTGTAAAGACAAGTTTAATTCCCCAATCGGCAAACAGTTCGGCCGTTGTAAAATGAAATTTAACGATAAAATTTCTGCTGAATATTCTTTGTACAGGCATGTGGTCTAAAAGATTATGGTGCATCATCAAAATGGGAAATCTACCGTCTTTTTCGGCTTTTTCAGTCTGCTTTTTAACCCAACTTATTTTATCGGCTGTCATTCCGTCCTCGGTGGACTTTGTTTTATGGTTTGAG
The DNA here is from genome assembly GCA_045643165.1 of Acutalibacteraceae bacterium. Lineage (GTDB taxonomy): Bacteria > Bacillota > Clostridia > Oscillospirales > Acutalibacteraceae > SIG575. The sequence goes on from JAZUKF010000221.1 coordinate 1,367, forward strand.
TCAAGAGCAATCAATCTGTATTTTTTACCGAGATTTGCGGTATATGAACAGTCATCTTTGCGTGTTGACAATGCTTCATCATAGCCGAATTCGTGATAAATCTTCTTGAATACGTCAAAATTTGTATTACTTTCTTCACTTGCATCATGGTTTCCGTTGATTACATAAATCTGTTTACCGGTTTCTTTTTCAAATTTTCTGAATTTTTCTGCAACAGCAATATGGTCATCTGTTAAAGTTCTTCCGTTGTCAGCCATATCACCGGAAATCAACACAAACTGAATTTTATCGTTTTCGGCACATTCTTCCAAAAAACTGTCTATGATAAATCCGCTTTCATTTTCCATGGCACAACGTCTGTTTGCATACCAGAAAACGGAGTCATCAATATTCTTTTCAAGTTTTTCCGACGGTTTATTATAATGTAAATCGCTTGCAACGGCAAAGCATGTATCATTATTTCCCGTACCAAAGCACATTACGGATGTCGAAAGAGCAATGATTATAATTAAAATTACAGATAATATTTTTTTCATAAAAAACATCCTTATTTCCATGAGGGAATTTCATTTTTGAATAAAAGATAAAATTCGGCATTAGTAACGCAGACAATATCTTTTTCTTTTGTAATCAGTTTAAGTATTTCTTCCAATCTGTCATAACTTCCGACAAGGTCAAATTCATATCCGTGTCCCCATAAATATAATAACATATCTTTGCTACAGGGTGCTTCAATAAACTGTTTTGTTAATTCAACGGCTCTGCTGTCCAAAATGGTAGTAGTCGGAAGCCATTTCATAAAATATTGAGGTAAATCAAATGATAAAGTTCCGGTTGTTCCCCGTGCAAAACGGATTGAAGTATATTTTAAAACCTGCTCAATGGTTTTATCGGTATATTCCGTATCACCGCCGGGCCATGCCATACCGAGAGGTTTGATGCCGGTTATTTTGTAAATATTATAAGCATCGTTTTCAACTTCTCTGCGTAAATTAAAAGCATCGTCATCATAGCACATCATCGAAACATGATGAAGTGTATGAACTTCCACATCAAATCCGTCATAAATACCGGATTTAAGTTCTTTTTTTGTAAAGCGTTGATGCTTTACGTTAGGATTGCCTGAAATTTCTCCAACCCAATCCCAACTTTCACCGCATAGTCCTGTGTTAATGTTGAATGTACAGCAATGAACATTATATTTTTTGAGGATTTCCATTATTTTTAAATCCTGTGTTATACCGTCATCAAAACTTAACGTGAAATATTTTTTCGGAGTACCGTCTCTTACCAATTCAACAGGTAATGTTGCACTTTGAGGTTTAATGATATTATTGCAATAAAAAGTTGAAAAGAAAGTAATAATAACCGCTAAAATCATTGAAAAGAAACTTTTGATTTTTAACATTTTATTCACCTCAGATTATATCTTGAAAAGATATGAAAAAATAAATCCTTTTATTCCGAGATATATGGTATTTAAAATAATTGAAATGAATTTCATATTTGTTTTATGACTAACGTTTGTATCATAACTGAATTCAAAATCGTCCATATCAAAGTTTGCTTCGCCGTTTGATGAAAAGTCAAGTTTGAATTTGCTGATATCGTTCAAAAAGATTTTACCGTTCAACTCAACGGTATCAACATTTCCGAAAAGATAAATTCTTGATAAGTCAAGTTCTACCGTATGCCATTTTCCGTCTGCCGGGACGGTAAATTCCGTACTGTTCGTTCCGCTTACGGCAGGGGAGAACCACATCTTTTCATTCAAATAAATATTTGCGGAATTTAATGTTATTTCATTCTCTCCGGTGTTTCTGATTTTAAAAGAAAGCGAACCGTATTTAGAAAAATCTCTCGTGGTTTCTTTAAATTTAACGGAATCATCACCGATTTTTATTCTGTAAATCTGATAGAATGAAAAATTCTTTTCACTTGAATTTACTTTTAATCCGGCCGAACCCTTATAGGCACTTCCTTTGCTTATAAAATAAGAAGCGTTTGAACAATCCCATATATCATAAAATCCCGTCATTAAATCTTCATTAACCATTCTCCAGTACTGCTTCTGCTCGCAGTCTGTCCAGGGCATTTCGTAATAGAAAAATGTGTTGTATTTTTCATCCGTTACAAAAGGTGATGCAGGCATAAACAATTCGCCGTTAAGAGTGGAATAAAGATTTGCACGGCAATTATTTTGAGAGAAAGAATATGTTGCCGATTTCGGCATTTTTATTTTATCATTATGTATTTTTACAGTATCATCCGAAACGATTTCAGCATCCGCCTTGTAGTATATTCCGTCCTCACCGCATATTGCAAAATCGTAAAGCACTTCGCCTTTACATCTGAGTCCGTCGCCCACATTGTTTAACGTAACAAAAATATCACTGCCTTTAATGTATGATGATTTAATTGAAGCGGCAGTATATGTTTTACTTTGAGAATAAACAAGACCTGATGCGGCTTGTCCCAATCTTTCACCGACGGGCTTTTTCGTCATGGGATGAATACTGCCTGATGATTTCAGATATTCAAGGGAAATGTCTGAAATACAAGTCATTGCTCTGCTTGAAGGATCCTGCTTTTGAATTTCAGCAAGGTTTGCGTTAAATCCCTGTAAATGTAAACCGCCGTCAACATAATCATATGGAGCGAGTTGTGTATAAACAAAGGGTAACTTGCCTTCGGTATAATTAAATGTTTTTGTATAGTCCTCTTGAAGTAAATCAACAAATCTTGTGTAATCCTTATATTCCCATTGTTCAAATATCTCGCTTTCCCCCTGATACCATACCAAACCTGAAATATTAAATCTTCTTAAGGGATAAATTTTTGTGTTATAGTCCGCAGTCATACTGCTGACATAAGCATTTTCATCAGTTACCCAATTCTTTTCATTTAAATACTTATCTTTTTCTTTAAGACGTTTCATTATCACCGTGTCATTTTCAAGCGTATCTCTTGAAATCCATGCACGTATTGTTGAACCGCCTACCGAGGCGGAAAGAATACCTATGGGCATTTTAAGATTTTCATAAAGTTTATATGCAAAATAGTATCCTACCGCACTTATAACACCTACATCTGCTTTATCGGAGCGGATCCAATATGCTCCCTCAATATTTTCCTGCTTATCATAAGGAACTTCTGTTGAACCGTTGAATGTGAGGTAAACGGGAACCTGAAGAAAACGCACCCATTTATTTCCGTAATTACCGCTTTTGACCATTTCGTTCCATTCGCTTGAAGCATTTAAATTATAATTCATATTACTTTGACCGCTTGCAAGCCATAATTCACCGAAAACAATACCGATAAATGTTTTTACAAGAACATTATCTTGATAAATATCAACCGTGTATTCATCAAAACTTCCCTTGGGTGCATCAAAACCGACTTCAAATTTTCCGTTACTGTTTGCTTTTGATTGACCTTCGGAAACCGTTTTGCTCAAACTGTTTTTCAAAACGGCTTTTATCGTTGTTCCGTAAGTTGCATTTCCTGCGATAACAGCTTTTTTATTCTGTTCAAACAGCATATTGTCATTATAGAATGAGTAAAAAGTAATCTTATTCCTTGTTGCGTATGCAGGAACGGAAACTGCAAACACCGTTAAAATAACAAGTATAAATGATATTATTTTTTTCATTATAAATCATTCCTTTACCATAAAATTACATTACTTTGATTTTATCATAATAAAATATTTTTTTCAATATTTATATAGGAAAATCCCCGAAAATCATTTCTGAAATTCGGGGATAAATAATTATTTTGAAATAAGGTTGTTAATGCAGTAGAATATTTTAGCAAATATGTCAAACCATGTGTCTGTTAACAGTTCGTAACTTGAATATTTATAATTCTGAAGGGGTACGAATGAGTCCGTTCTGTTAACGTATTTTAAGAACTGCGGGAATTTTGCACTGTCGTGAATTGTTGCAATTCTTCCGTCAACACCGTTTAAGATAAAATTATGTAATCTATCTAAATCATCGCACCAATTTGAATGGGGCAGACCTTTTACAAACCATGTATATTCCGGATATCTGCATGTTGAAGCATCAATCATATTGTCATAGGAAACGTGGTTATGACCGCAATCGGTTTTGACTTGCTTGTAATTATCGCCGAGAGTACCGACAACGGATGAACAAGTTGCACCGAAACTTGAATAACCGGTATCTACAACGGTATCGCTCATTACGTCATATCTTCCGAGAACGGGGAAATCTTGTAAACCGTATTTTGAAACTATACCGAAGTTATGACCGTCTGCAATAAATTTGTCAAAAAGTTTACCGTTGTTTTGCTGAACGTCTTTATGATATAAATCAATTTTCTTTATAAGACCTTCGTATTTCTTTGTATCTTTAAATAATTCTTTTTTGCATATATCATACAAATCATCGGGAACAAGGCACCACATACCGGGGAGAGTAACAAAAACATCGGTCAATGAAACATAAATATCATCACCGCAGTTTTTGATAATGTCATTTACGAAGTTTTCAAGGTTTCTGCCTGTCATGGTTTTGGAAAGAGCTGCAACAATATTTCCCAAAAGCTGCATTTTCATATCGTCTTGAAACAAATCGCAAATATATCTGCTTAATGCTACGTTTGAATAATCGAGTTGCTTTGCAAAAGGTTGTCCGCAACTGCTGACACCGTTAAATGCAGGTGCGGTCAATACGACACTTTTAACTTTTCCGTATCCGAACTGCTGGAGATATGCACAGGAGATGGCTGAACCCATGCTGAATCCGATAAGATTTACTTTTTCGTGATTAGTCTTTGAAAGAAGATTATTTATAAAATCATCAAGTTGTTTTGCAACGTCCATGGGATCAAGACGCCAGTCATAGTAAAAACTGTATTCACCGCCGTGATTGGTATATCTGTTATCCGAATAATCCCATTTTATGCCTGTATTTTCTTTAATATTTCCGTTTGCATCACAACCGAAATCTCTCATGGCTTTAAGGAAAACAGAGTTTACAGCCTCGGAAAGTTTAGAATAATTTTTAGTAAGAAGGAAATTTGAAAGATTTAAAATATCTTTATTGGAAATCAATTTCATAATACCGTTAACATCCGGGGGGAATATAATTTCCTCGTTAGGTTGACCGGGATTTCTGTAAATTTCTTTGGTATTGATACCTGTTACAAAAACCGTCGGAGTTGAACCGCAGTCGCAGTAATATTTTGCAAAACCGCAGATTGAGAGTGAAGATAAAATCAGCAATGCCAACATCACCGAAATTACTCTTGTAAAAACTTTTTTCATTTTATTTACCTCGCTTTTCATATATAAGTAGATTTTAACATTATTTCTTTAATACGTCAATATTTATTCATAAAATATATTTATTTTTTAAAGTTTTAACATTTTTTCCGAAAAGGTATTGACAATAGTCAAACAGGGTGGTATTATAACTGTGCTATCTGGGATATCACAGTTAATAAAGGAGGTATCGCTTTGATCGTAATAGATAACAAAAGCCGTCTGCCTGTTTACGAGCAGATTAAAAATCAGATAATGATGTTGATTAAAGTTAATATTCTTGAATCTGATGAAAAACTTCCGTCTTTGAGGGATTTATCCAATGAAATAAGCGTAAACGTAAATACCATAAAAAAAGCGTTTTCCGACCTTGAAGAGATGGGCGTGGTTTATTCTGTTCCGGGGAAGGGCTATTTTGTAAGCGACAATGCTTTTTCCGATTCAAGGATAAAAGAAAAAGCACTTGATTCTTTACGTGCGTCAATTAAAGAAACAATTCCCAAATGTGTTACAAGGAAGGATATTGAAATGCTTTTGGATGAAATATTTAAGGAGGATGAAAAATGATAGAAATTAAGAATATAGTTAAAAATTTCGGCGATTTTGTCGCTATTGATAATTTATCATTCAGTGTTGAAAACGGTTCGATTTACGGTCTTGCCGGATATAACGGAGCGGGTAAAACAACATTGTTGAAGATTATAGCCGACGTGTACCGTGCAACATCCGGAGGTGTTTATCTTAACGGTGAAAAAGTGGAGGATAATCCCGAACGGAAATCAAAAATATTTTATGTTCCGGATGATTTATATTTTCTTGCCAATTCAAATCTTGAAAAAATGGCTGCATATTATTCAAAATATTATCCCACATTTAATTTTGACTCATTTGAAAAACTTGTTACCGTTTTCGGAATAGATAAGAAGAAGAAAATAAACGGTTTTTCAAAAGGTATGCAAAGGCAGGCGGAGATAATTCTTGCACTTTCCGTCCGCCCGGAAGTGTTGCTTCTTGATGAATCCTTTGACGGACTTGATCCGGGAAAAAGAAATCTGACGAGAAAAATTCTGATTGAATATGCGAACGACACCGACGCATCAATAATCATTTCATCTCATAATCTGAGAGAACTTGAAGATTTGTGCGACCATGTGGGACTTATCAACGAAAAAAAACTTGTGATAAATTCTTCCGTTGATGATATGAGTGAAAAAATGTGCAAATTCCGTTTGGTATTTAATGAAAACTATACTAAAGATGATTTTAAAGAATTGAACATCATGAAATTTGAAAATGACGGAAAGATAATCATTATGACCGTTGAAGGGGATTATGATGAAACGGAGAAAATTTTAATGAAAAAATCTCCCTTATTGATTGAAAAATTCCCTCTTACCCTTGAAGAAATATTTTTAAATGAAATGGAGGATACGGATTATGACCTTACGAAAATCTTCTGAAAATTCCGATTTATTTTTCGGTGTATTTAAAAGAGCATTTTCTTTGCCTTTAATACAGATGATAATTCTTTCGATAACCTGTATTGCCACACCGGTATATGAACTTTTGCTTTCGAGAGGTTCTTCCGAAAAAAGTTTGAAGTTTATTTATGCTGATTATCTGAAATTTGAACTGATAGATATCACCACAACGAACTTTGTTTTATTTATATTGTATTTCACTGTAATCTTCATTTCATTCTTAACCGCAATAGCAATATTCAGCATTTTTAACAGCAAAAAAGCCGTAAACGTCTATTTTTCTCTCCCGTTTAAAAGAGGAAGACTGTTTGATATATCATTTCTCACAGGCTGTACTCTTTTATCTGTTTCAATAATCTTACCACTTGTCGGTTCGTATATTGCAAACGGTATTATATGCGGATTTTCAGTAAATCTTCTTATTTCCGTACTTTATCTTATGATAAACTTCATTTTACTTTCATTGATAGTATTTTCAGTTTCCTCTCTTGCGATTATACTGTGCGGAAATATTATTGAAGGTATATTTTTTGCGGGTGTATTTAACGGTGTTCCCACGGTTGTTTTAGTGGCAATAGCATCTTTTTCACATGAGTTTTTAAAAGGATGCAGTTTGCATGTTACTTCAGGCACCGATGATTTTGTTTATTCGTATGATAGGTTGGGAAGTTTATTCGATACAGTATTATTCAATAAATTAGCACCTTTTAATCACCTGATAAGGAATTTTAAAAACTGCATTTTTGTAATATCGGATGCAAAGGATAACTATTACAAAATAGCGGATTATGTCTGTGAAAACATTGAGTGGGTTAAACCGAGTTTCATTCCGTTTTTAGGTTGGCTTGCAGCGGGAATAGTTTTGTACCTTATTATGCGGAAGGTATTCATTCATAAGTACGCTGAAAATAACGGTTTTATCGCAACAAATCCCGTTTGTTATAATATTCTTTTCGGTTCAATGATTCTTTTTGCCGGTTCCTTTGTCAGCATTTTCTCTTCAAGAGGAATATTTACCGCAATAGTAATTATGATGGCTGTTGTGTCATTGATAATTTTCATTTTAAGTAAAACAACAAGGTTGAATGCAAAAAAAGAATTTTTAAAATTACCGATTTATGCACTGATACCGGGTGTTATGATACTGATTTTTTCGACAGGATTATTCGGATACAGTACAAAAGTACCGAAACTTGATAACGTGAAAGATGTTACGATTTACACCGCAGGTGCCGCTTATAATGCAGGTTCAAATTCACGTTACTGTTTTTCAAATATGTCTTTGTTCGGAAACTGTTTAATGATTAACGGTAATTATTGTGATGAATTTTATCATTCATCAGATGAAGATGATATTAAAAACATTACGGAATTGATGAAAGAAAATTTCAGTGTAAATAAAAAAGATGATTTTGTTTCAAATACTTTTATCGGCTATAAATTCCGACTGAAAAACGGTAAATCGTTTATCAGAACTTATGACATAAGTTCTGCGGATGTTATAAAGAAACTTTATACCGATTATATGCCTTTATCAAGTCGGCACGTTGATATGGAATTTAAAGAGACGTTTTCCGAAAATACTTCCGATATTTTAACTTGCTTCTATTCCGGAGATTTTTCCAATACCAATACGCTTAAATTAAAACCCGAACAAACGGATAGTTTTATCAAGGCTTATTCTCTTGACACAAACAATTTAAGTAATGATCAGATTTTATTCGGCAAAAGACAACCGCTTGGAATTGTCAGAATGTATATGCCTTATTTTGAAGACACGGAAGAAAATACAATAAAAAATGCGGAAAATAATTTTAACAGTAACAGTATGTCCGATTATTATAACTTTTGTTTTACAATAACTCCCGATATGACAAATGTGATAAAATGGATGAAAGATAACGGAGCAACGACATTCTTTGAAAATAAAAATATTGAAAAATATGAAAGTGTGAGCGTTGCATCAACCGAGTCTCCGGAGTTTAAGAGATTATATTCTTCAAATCTTGATTTCGGTAATATTCAATCTCTTTCGTTTTTAGGTACATTGAGGAGTAAAACGGAATTATTTGAATACGATGCGGACTATTCAATTTATTCCGAAAAGGAATTGACAAAGGATGAAATTGACTATATCCGCAGTAAGGCTTACTGTCAGTTTATGCTTGACGAAAAGGGATATTTTGTCAGCTTCGCCGAAGCGGGTGATGAAGGCAGAGTAACAAATATGTTTGTACCCAAGTCATTGCTGACGGATGAAATAATTTCAAAACTTGATAAGTAAAATTTTAGGGCTGTCATTTATTTTGACAGCCCCTCTTTATATCAGTTTATATCGACATTAAACATTTTTCGGAGTTTTTCTATGCCTCTTTTTTCAAGACGTGAAACGTAAGATCTTGAAATGTTCAGTTTTTTTGCGATTTCCCTTTGCGTAAGGGGTTTTGTACAGTTTAATCCGTACCGCAGAATTAGTATTTCACGCTCTCTTTTATTATCTATTTCGGCTAAATATTTATATAATTGTTCGCTTCTGATTTTTATATCAATGTCATCAATCATATTTTCATCACTGCAAATGATATCCATCAACGTTAGTTCGTTACCGTCGCTGTCCGATTCCAACGGGTCCGACATGGAAACTTCGAGATTATTCTTTTTATTGCTTCTGAAATGCATAAGTATTTCGTTTTCGATACATCTTGCTACGTATGTTGCAAGACGGGAGCCTTTGTCGCAGTCAAAAGAATTTATCCCTTTTATCAGCCCGATAGTTCCTATTGATATTAAATCTTCCTGCTCGGAATATGAAGAATAATATTTTTTAATGATATGTGCCACAAGCCTTAAATTATGTTCAATTAGTTTTGAACGTGCATTTTCATCACCGTTTTTCATCAGTTCCAAATATCTTTTTTCTTCCGATGCTTTCAGCGGAGGAGGAAAAGAACCGGAAACATTCATGTGTAATGTAAGATACATTACGCTGTTAAATAAAGTGTTTAATAATTCTGAAATCACATTATCAATCTCCTTTTTCATAATAATATGATTTATTTTACAAAAATTGCCTGTACTGACATATTCTTTTTATCTAAACTATTGTAATTTACAGAACAATATATTATAATGAACATGTATAAGAATAAGGGTGTGGTATTGTGTTTAA
>JAZUKF010000222.1:0-12623 GCA_045643165.1 Acutalibacteraceae bacterium
AAAAAGACAAAACTTCAATTCCCGAAGTAGTCTGACGGAGTTCGGGTTCGGCAGTACGCCTGCCCATAATTACTACATTATTAAGCATTATTCCCTTCTCCTTACTTTTTAATAGTCATTGCACGAAGTACACCGTCTGTAATCTTTGCCACACGGTCAAGTTCGGCGACAAACTCAGGAGCAGCACTGAAATTAACTACTGCATAAAATCCTTCAGCCTCATCGTCGATAAGATAGGCAAGTTTACGGTTACCCCACTCATTGATAGAGTCGATTGTGCCGTTTGCTTCGATAAGAGCCTTAAATTTCTCCAAAAGAGAATTTGTGGCTTCTTCGCCGTTTGCAACTGAGAAAACAAACATTGTTTCATAATTATTTGTTGCCATTACCAAGCACCTCCTTCTGGTCATATTGGCCCCGTTTTGATACGGAGCAAGGATCGTCGCAAATATAATACTGTACGACATTTGAAGATTATAGCAGAATTAAAAGATAATGTCAATAGAATTGACCGAATTTTTCTGCAAAATTATTTATCATCATCTTTGAAATTAAAAATTTGAGAAAGAGTTGTTTTCAACTCATCAAGCTGTTGATTTGCACGTCGGTTAAGGTTAGGATAATTATCAAACAGTCGATTTCTTTTTGATTTATCCTTCTTTTCTCTTTTCCTTTGAGAAACCTTTTCCTCCAACATGGAAATATGTTCACCGAATTTTGTCGTTTCAAACTGTTCATTGATGGCGATTTGTATCGTTGTTTTTTTGCTTTCGATATTCTCGGAAAGTTGTGCTTTATATTTGGCAAACGATTCCTTTAACGAACCGAATTTATCCATAACATTTTTAATGTCAACGGCATTCCTGATAGCATAAATCAAATCAGGGATAAATATAATAAGTATTCCGAGAAGAATATTCAGTCTCCATGATTCCGGGATAAGGCTGTACAGTTTTCCCGCTCCGTAGGGGTGAATAAAATAAATCAATGACATGGCACCCACACCCCAGTAAAATGTATGGGAAAGACAAACTCTGCCGTTGATATGATATTTCATATTCACGCTGTAATCCCACCAACGGGCGTGAAAAAGTTTTTCCATAATAACACTGGTCAGATATTCCACAACGTCGCAGACTATCATTCCCAAAACGAAAACGAGATACCAATAGTCCTTACACCATGTCAAAGCAAGGAGCATTGAAACGGCTCCCGTTCCGTACAGCGGACACATGGGGCCGAAAAGGAAACCTCTGTTTGTCCACTTTTTATTTAATATCGAGCAATATGTCGATTCAAGACACCAACCGAAAGCACTGTACATAAAAAAATACAATGTATATTCAAGCACTTTTTCCATTACTGTTTCTGCCTTTCAATATTTCTGCTTTTTCAAAAAATTCTCTGCTTCTCTTTTCGCTTTTACAAATTAAAATTTCCTTTACGGCAACATATTTGTCAACAAGTGAAACGATTACCGCCTCTTTATATTTAGGCGGTATCACCGTCAACGGAAACATATGACGGTAAATTATGTTTTCCTCGATTTTATTCAATTTAACATTTTCTTTTTCAGCAAGTTCACGGGCATTTTTCAAAGCAAAACCGGGATGACGGTAACCGTGAAGCCGATGGGACGGATCGGGATCGTGCCAATCGTAATAAAACAAATCGTGAAGCACCGCCCCTCTTGCTGCGGAAAGATAATCAAATTTAAGTTTTTTACTGATTATATATGATATATAGGCAACACTGTTAATGTGCTGTATCCTGTTAATCGCACCGTGCTGAATATATTTTCCCATGCTCTGAAATTCATCGGTATAATAAAAGTCCTTTACACATTCAAAGTATTCCCTGTCATCTTTTTCCGACAAGGCGTATGAATGCAAAAACAGTTCCGATAACTTACCCATAACAATCACCGTAAATATATTATCACATTTCGGTTAAATATAAAATATCAAAATAAAAATTTTTACAAAAAATATACATTTTTATATAAATTTTACCACTTTATTTTGAGCAATTTTCACTTGAAAAAAATAAATATTGTGGTATAATATGCTTTTGTCAGATAATCATTAACAGGCGGTGAAAAGTATGAATGATAATATCAGCCGTATTCTCGAAACGGATAAACTTGCACGGTTAAGGCTTGAAGAGGCTAAGAAAAAAGCACTTGAGGACAGAAAAACCGTTGAAACCGAATCCGCTTTACTGAAAGAAAAATATAATAAAGAAATGCAAGATGAAATCAAGAAATTCAGGGAAGAAAAAGAAAAAGAAATTTTAATAAAAAAAGAAAAAATCAATACCGAAAATGAAACGGTATGCAAAAATCTTGAAGAGCAATTTGCAAAAAATCATAAAAAATGGGTTAAGGAAATAGTTGAAAGAACAATTTCCGAATAATGTATACAATATTATATAAGGGGGGTTACGGTCGTGTCTTTTTCCGCAAATGCAATACTGACAAAAACGAGAGCCATGCACGGTCGTGGTCTTACCGATAAAAATTATGAAGAACTTCTTTCCCTTTCAAAGGTTTCCGACGTTGCTTCGTATCTTGCATCGCAAACGCAGTATTCATCGGTTTTCTCGGAAATCACATCATCGGATGTAACGAGAAAAATGATTGAAAATTCTTTGAGGAAGCATCTTCTTAATCAGTTTGAATCAATTTGCAGGTTTGAAAGAGCAATCGGTCATCATCTTTACAAATACTTCATTATCCGCAATGAGATTGATGAAATAATCAGTTGTATAAGATATCTGAAAACGCCGAATGCGGACGAATATCTTTTGAAAATGCCGGCTTTTCTTAATTCTCTCACAACCATTGACCTTTTCGCATTGGCAAAGGCTCGGAATTTCGGTGAAGTTATTGAAAGTCTTAAAAAAACCGATTACGAAAAAATTCTCTCCCCTTTTAATGACGGTAAAGAAACAGTTGATTTACTCGGTATTGAGTCTGCTCTTTTTAAATATCTGTATTCCCGGACAGAGGTTCAGGCAAAGGAATCACTTAAAGGAAAAGAGTTAAAGGAATTTATTAAAATCGTGAGAATTTTCTCGGATTTGAAAATGCTTTCAAGCCTTTACAGAATTAAATTCATTTTCGGAATAAAGAAAGATATTGTGCTTGATTATCCTATTTTCGTTGAACAGTCAAATCTGGACTCGAAAAAATTATCGGGTTTAATTGATGCGGACAATGAAAATGATTTTTATGAAATATTAAGTAAAACTCAATACGGTGCCGTTTTAAAATGCGACGGCGACTCCTTTGAAGCAAAAACAGAAAATTACAAATACTCCCTGGCACACAAGAATCTTATTTTCTCAACATATCCGGGTATCACCATGTTTTGTGAAATAATTCTTGCGGAATATGAAATAATGAACATTATTCATATTACAGAGGGAATTAAATATAATCTTCCGAAGGAAGAAATCGAAAAACTTCTTGTCGGATACAATAAAATCCAATAACAGAAGGTGAAATCTTATGGCAATAGCCAAAATGAACTTGGCAAAATTCAGCGGTAACGCAGATATGCTTGACAAGCTCATACGGGAATGTTGCGTTGAGGGAAATTTCCACCCGGAACAGGCAAGTAATTATATATCCTCTTCCATGGGATTTATTTCTTACTTTGAAGAAAATTCCTACAAAGAAAAAATCAAACAACTGGAAGAACTTGCCCAAATTGCAGGGTATCGGTTTGATGACAAGACCATAGAATTTGAAAAAGATATCAACGACGGCAATTACGGGTTAATTGAAAGTATTTCCGAAAAAATAAAATATTTTTCTCAACAGCAGAAAGATCTTATGGAGCAGAAATCCAAAATCGAAACGGGTATTTCGATTTTCTCCCATTACATTGATTTGGATATAAATCTGGAAGAGATAAGCGAAAGCGAATTTATTTTATCCCGCTTCGGAAGAATGCCGAAGGAAAGTTTCACAAAATTCAACAATTCCGAAAGTATTCAGAAAAATCCTTATTTGATTTTCATTCCCTGCTCTCAGGACGATACATCTTACTGGGGCGTTTACTTCACACCGAAGGATAAAAAAGATGAAATTGACAGAATTTTTGCAGGTCTTTATTTTGAAAGATTTGATATTCCCGGTGCAACAGGCACGCCGAAAGATGTTATCAGGCAGTTAAAGCAAAGCATCGAGATCATACAAAAACAATCCGATGAATCGGACAGGGAAATCAGAAAGATATTCAGCGAAAATGAAAATTCTCTGAAAGAACTTTATGCTTCACTGGTATATCGGGACAGACTTTACGAACTGAAAAAATATGCGGTTGTGGGCAACGGTTATTTCTATCTCGTTGGCTGGGTTACACGGGACAGCGTGAAAAAGATTACCGAAACGGTGGAGAAAATTGACGGTATTTCCGTTGAATTTTCTACTCCCGAAGAGGTCAAAACATCTTCCCCGCCGGTAAAACTGAAAAATATAAAACTTGCAAGACCTTTTGAGTTTTTCGTTGATATGTACGGACTTCCCGGCTATAACGATGTGGACGTTACAAGTTTTGTCGCAATAACATATACCGTGATTTTCGGACTGATGTTCGGTGATGTGGGACAGGGATTTGTGCTTTCACTTGTGGGATTTCTGATGTGGAAACTGAAAAAAACGGCACTGGGTAAAGCCCTTATCCCCTGCGGTATTTCTTCCATGTGCTTCGGTTTTGTTTTCGGCTCCGTATTCGGTTTTGAGGAAATGCTTGATCCGATTTACGAAAAACTCGGTATGAACGGTAAACCCCTTTCCGTCATGGAAAGTGTCAATACCATTCTTGTGTTGGCAATCGGAATAGGTGTGGGACTGATGTGCATTGCAATGATCATCAACATTTATTCCTGCATTAAGAAAAAGCATTTCGGTGAAGCAATATTCAGTCAAAACGGTTTGGTGGGACTTATTTTCTACGCTTCCATCGTTTGCTTCGGCTTCACGTTTATGAGCAATAAAACAATTATTCCCTCAAGTGTTCTCGGCATTACGGCGGGTATAGGTGCGGTTTTACTGATGATAAAAGAAATTCCCATCGGTATTATCGACAAACACCCGGATTGGAAACCCGAAAGTGCCGGAGATTTCATAGCACAAAATATATTCGAACTTCTCGAATATATACTCTCCTATGCAAGTAACACCGTTTCTTTCCTTCGTGTTGGTGCATTCGTGCTTGTCCATGCAGGTATGATGATGGTTGTATTCTCTCTTGCGGGAGAAAGTCAAAACATTGTTGTTATCATTCTCGGTAACATTCTCGTTATCGCACTTGAAGGACTTTTAACAGGTATTCAGGTTCTCAGACTTGAATTTTATGAGATGTTCAGCCGTTTCTATGAAGGCAACGGCAGACCGTTTAACGCAATTAAACTTAAAAAATAATTTATTTCGGAGGTAAATAAAAATGACAACTTTTCTTTATTCTTTAATTATTATCGTTCCCGCAATCGTACTTACGGTTTCCGCTTTCATCACGATGAAAAAGCATCTTGAAGGCAGAAGTGCAAAAAAATCCCTTAAAATTAACCTTGCAACATTTGTTGTTCTTGCGTTAGCCGTTATCACAATGACCGTCAGCGTTTCCGCAGCAGAATCAAAAACCGGCGGTGCCGATGCACCCGAAACGGTTCAGACCGAACAGGCTGAAGAAACAGAAAGCAAAACGGCTTCATCTAACGGTCTCGGACTTCTTGCCGCAGGTCTTGTTACGGGACTTGCAGGTATCGGCGGCGGTATCGCCGTTGCAGCAGGTGCTCCTGCCGCTATCGCAGCAACAAGCGAAAACCCCAAGGCATTCGGTAAATCAATCATCTTCGTTGCTCTGGGTGAGTCCATCGCTCTTTACGGTGTTGTTATTTCAATCCTTATTCTTAATAAGATTTAACCATGAAGATGTATTTACTCAGCGACAACACTGACACAATGATCGGTATGCGTCTTGCGGGAGTTGAAGGAAAAATCGTCAAAAACAAAGATGATATTCGTTCATTTACTCAAAACGAATTACCGGATGATGTTGCCATATTGCTGATTACCAAGCCTGTTGCGGAACTTGACCGGGATTATATAAATTCTCTGAGAGAAAAAAAGAGTCCCGTCATCGTTGAAATTCCCGACCGTGAGCATTGCGGTGAAATCGACGATTCCGTTACCGGTTATGTCCGTGAGGCTATGGGTATCAAGCTTTAAGGGGTGAAATAATGAACAGTTTAACAGATAAAAACGTTAACCAATTCATTGATGCCATTAACCGTGATGCGATTGAAGAATGTGAAATTATCGCTAAACAATCGGAAGAATTCCGTAAAACGGAATTTGAACGCCGTAAAGCACTCATTGAAGAGGAAACACGAAAAGACAAAGAATATTATCTGAATAAAATTCTTTCGGAAGCAAATAAAGAAATTTCCGCCGCCGAAAGCGAAGGAAAAATCATTATCGCACAAAAAAGGACTTCCGTTACGGAAGAAATTTTTTCGGAAGCGAAGAATGAATTGATTGATTTTTCAAAAAGCGAAGAGTATCTTCCCTTTTTACTGAAAAGTGCAAAGAAAATCATTGATGCACTTAAAACGGAAAGCATTACCCTGTTTATGAAAAAGGAAGATGCTGAATACTCCCGTGATATTCAGAATAATTTTTCATCAAAAATCAATTTTGAAATTGACGGTACAATAATAATCGGCGGTCTTAAAGGTAAAAGCGGTGATACCCTTGCCGATGATACTCTTGATATTCGTCTTGAAGAACAAAAGGAATGGTTTAAGTCCGACTGCGGACTTTTAATCCAATTATCGAGGTGAAAAAAATGCCCGATTTAAATGAAATATTCGGAATTAACGGTCCTGTTGTTACAATCAAAGGTAAAACGGATTTATGTATGATGGAAATGGTTTACGTCGGATATAAAAAACTTGTCGGCGAGGTCATCCGTCTTGATAATGAAGAAACTACAATTCAGGTTTACGAAGAAACCACAGGTCTTACTCCCGGTGAACCCGTTTATTCCACGGGAAATCTCATGAGCGTTACACTCGGTCCCGGAATTATGAGTAATATTTTTGACGGAATACAGCGTCCCCTTTCTGCCATTGAACGTAAGTCGGGAGGGTTTATCGAAAAAGGCTCCGATGTTTCTCCCATTGACTTTGAAAGGGAATGGGATGTTACCGTTGATGTTAAAATCGGTGATGTTGTCAAAGGCGGAGATGTTTACGCTCATTGCTCCGAAACCCCTGTCATTACTCATAAAATGATGGTACCGCCATATCTTGAAGGTACCGTTACGCAATGCAGAGAAAACGGAAAATATAAAGTCAATGACACAGTTGTAACAATTAAAGATACAAAAGGTTCGGTGCATGAACTTACGCTCTGTCAGAAATGGCCCATCCGTACACCGAGACCGACTTCGGAAAGGCTTTCACCGTACAGACCGCTGATAACAGGTCAACGTGTTATCGACACGCTTTTCCCTGTTGCAAAAGGCGGTGCCGCAACTATACCCGGCGGATTCGGAACGGGTAAAACCATGTCCCAGCATCAAATTGCAAAATGGTGCGATGCGGATATTATTATCTATGTGGGATGCGGTGAACGCGGTAACGAGATGACGCAGGCTCTTACGGAATTTTCGGAAATTACGGACCCGAAAACGGGCAGACCGTTAACCGACAGAACTATTCTTATTGCCAACACGTCAAATATGCCTGTTGCCGCACGTGAAGCCTCGATTTACACAGGTATTACCCTTGCGGAATATTACCGTGATATGGGATATCACACGGCACTTATGGCAGACTCCACTTCACGTTGGGCAGAGGCATTGAGGGAAATTTCCGGCAGACTTGAAGAAATGCCCGGTGATGAAAGTTTCCCGCCGTATCTCCCCTCACGTCTTTCCGAATTCTACGAAAGAGCGGGATATACAAAAAATCTCAACGGTACAGAGGGTTCAATAACTCTTATCGGTGCCGTTTCTCCTCAAGGTTCCGATTTTTCCGAACCCGTTACGCAAAATACAAAAAGATTTACACGTTGCTTCTGGGCTCTTGATAAATCCCTGGCTTATGCACGTCATTATCCTGCAATCAACTGGAATGACAGTTACAGCGAATATCTGGGAGATTTGGAAAACTGGTATAAAGATAATATCGGCACGGATTTTTTCTCCATGCGTGAAGAAATCTGCAACATTCTCCATGAGGAAAGCGGTTTGCTTGAAATCGTAAACCTTATCGGTGCCGACGTTTTACCCGATGACCAGAAGCTTACTCTGGAAATCGCACGTGTTATCCGTGTGGGTTTCCTGCAACAAAATGCTTTCCACCCGGAGGATACTTTTGTCCCTCTTGAAAAGCAACTTAAAATGATGAGAGTTATTCTTCATCTTTACCGTAAATCACGTGGCATTATTGCAAGACAGGTTCCCATTTCCAAACTTCTTGCAACAGGTATTTTCGACAAGTTGGTTAAAATCAAGTATGATGTTCCTAATAACAAACTTGAAATGCTTGACGGCTACATTACCGAAATTGACGAAAAACTTGACATTCTTTCCGCATAAAGGAGGCGTTTAATTTGGAAATCAAAAAAAGCGGTCTTCAACAGATTAACGGCTCCCTTGTTATCCTTGAAGGTGTCGACAACCCGAAATATGAAGAAATGGTTTCTCTGTGCCTTGATGACGGTTCAAGCCGTACAGGCAGAATAGTTAAAATCGACGGCGATAAAGTTGTTATTCAGGTCTTTGAAGGCACAAGAGGAATTTCCATGACAAATGTCAGAACGGTAAAAAGCGGACATCCCATGGAAATGAAACTTTCCCCCGAAATTTCCGGCAGAGTTTTTGACGGGCTCGGCAGACCGAAGGACGGCTTAGGCGAGATTTATCCCCAATGTTCAAGAGATGTTAACGGTGCTCCCATTAACCCGGTATCAAGAGTTTATCCGAGGAATTACATCAACACGGGTATTTCTTCCATTGATGCTCTGACCACTCTTATCAGAGGTCAGAAACTGCCGATTTTCTCCGGTTCGGGTATGAAACACAACGAACTTGCCGTTCAGATAGTTCGTCAGGCTTCCATTGCCGACAGCGATAATTTTGCAATAGTTTTCGCCGCAATGGGTGTTAAAAATGACGTTGCGGAATATTTCAGAAAATGCTTTGAGGAATCAAATGTACTTAACAGAGTTACTATGTTCCTTAACCTTTCAAGCGATCCCATTATCGAAAGGATCATTACTCCCAGATGTGCTTTGACCGCCGCAGAATATCTTGCATTTGACTTAAATAAACACGTTCTTGTCATACTTACGGATATGACATCTTATGCCGAAGCGTTACGTGAATTTTCCTCATCAAAGGGTGAAATCCCGGGCAGAAAAGGTTTTCCCGGTTATCTGTATTCCGACTTTGCTTCGCTTTACGAAAGAGCCGGTATCATGAAAGGTTCGGAGGGTTCCGTTACTCAAATTCCCATTCTCACCATGCCAAATGACGATATCACCCACCCCATTCCCGACCTTACCGGATATATCACCGAAGGACAAATCGTTCTTGACCGGGGACTCAGTTATAAGGGAATTTATCCGCCTGTGGGCATACTTGCCTCTCTTTCACGTTTGATGAAGGACGGTATCGGCGAAGGCTACACAAGGGATGACCACGGTGCTCTTTCAAACCAACTTTTTGCCACTTATGCAAAAGTGCAGGAGGCTAAAAGTCTTGCAAGCGTTATCGGTGAAGATGAACTTTCCGACAGTGATAAACTTCTCGTAAAATTCGGCAAGGAGTTTGAAGATAAATTCATCAATCAGGGCTTTAATGAGAACCGTTCCATTGAGGAAACGCTTGATTTAGGCTGGAAACTTCTTTCAATGCTTCCGAAGAAAGAACTTGACCGTGTTGATGATGCCGTTCTTGACAAACATTATATAGGCGAAAACTGATTTTTTTCTTGACATCTTTATTGAAATCAAATAAAATTATGAAAGGAGGATATGTATGGCACAGAGAGTTTTTCCCACAAAAAGCAATTTGATAAATACTAAAAAATCTCTCGAACTCACAAAAACGGGTTGGGAATTTCTTGATAAAAAAAGAAATATTCTTGCCCGTGAAATGATGAAAACCATTGACGAGGTTTCGCTCATTCAATCCGAAATGGGCAAACTGTTTGCCGAAGCATACGCCGAACTTGACAAGGCGAATGCAGGGCTTGGTATTTTAGGTGATTACACACTTTCGATACCTGTTGAAAACGGAATTGATATGGATTTCCGCAGTGTTATGGGAATTGAATTACCCGTTATCACCATAAAAGAAGTGAGCGAAATAAAACCATACTACGGTCTTAATTACACCTGTTCCTCCTTGGATACGGCATATATTAAGTTTAACGAAGTTAAAAGACTTATCGTCCGTCTTGCGGAGGCGGAAAGCAATGTCCTGCGTCTTGCGGACGCAATAAAGAAAACGCAGAAACGTGCCAACGCTTTGCAAAATGTGATGATTCCCCGATTTGAAGCCACGATAAAATACATCACCGAAGTTCTCGACGAGAAGGAACGTGAAGATTTTTCAAGGCTGAAAGTTATTAAATCAAAATCCGACAGCTGATTTTTATCTGAAAGGTTTCACCATGAAAAAGAACAAAAGACTTTTTATTCTGATAATCTCTCTCATTATTTTTGTTGCCGTTACGGTTTCGACAGTGCTTGTGATAAAAGAGATTAAGCGTAATCCTCTGATCGGAGAATGGACTTCAAAAGATAATTCGATAGTTTATGAATTTAAAGATAACGGCGAAATGGATATAATATGTAACAATTTTCCGCTTCCTGTTATTAAAACAAAATATAACGGTGTTCTTGACGGTAAGTATGAATACAATAAATCCGAAAAGAAACTTTCCGTTACTCTTGAAGTTTATTCTAAATCAATCACTCTTAATTACAACTATGAAATAAATAAAAACATACTTCTACTGACAAATTCTACCGATAAAAGCAAAACGGAATTTGTCTGTACAAGCATCGAAGAATGATTTTCGGGAGGATTTGTTATGAAATATACCGCCGATTGGCAATCACTCAATTCCAGAAAAGTACCTCAATGGTTTTCCGATGCGAAATTCGGGATATTCATTCATTGGGGGCTTTATTCGGTACCCGCCTACACGAAAAACGGCGAGTATGCGGAATGGTACAGAATTCAACTTGATAACGAAAATCATCCCTCCTCCGAATTTCACCGCAGAGTTTACGGCGATAATTTCAAATACGAGGATTTTGTTGACGGCTTTAAAGCTGAACTTTTCGATGCGGATAAATGGGCTGACCTTTTTCAGAAATCAGGTGCAAAATACATAAATCTCGTTTCAAAGCATCATGACGGATTTTGTCTTTTTAAATCGGATTATGCGTGGAATTGGAACTCCATTGATGTGGGACCTCACAGAGATTTTTGTATGGAACTTAAAAATGCTTTGGCGAAAACGGATGTAAAATTCGGCGTTTACCACTCTGTTTATGAATGGTTTAACCCGATTTATTTGAGAAATCCCGAAGAATATGCAGTGAAACATCTTATTCCCATGCTTAAAGAACTTATTACGAAATATGAACCCTGCACGCTTTTTACAGACGGTGAATGGGATCATCCCAGCGAAACATGGCATTCCACAGAATTTCTTGCATGGCTTTACAATGAGTCCCCCGTTAAAGATTTTATCGTTCCCAACGACCGTTGGGGCAAGGAAACGAGAGGACGTTTAGGCGGAAATTTCACAACGGAATACGGAATTATTGACGGAAACCGCCGTATTGAGGACATTGAACTTGACAGACCTTTTGAGGAATGCAGAGGAATAGGAAAATCCTTCGGATTAAACAGAATAGAGGGTACGGAAGATTATTTATCCGCAAAGGAACTTATCGAAACACTTTGCTCCCTTGTTTCAAAGGGCGGAAACTTCTTATTGAATATCGGTCCCGCCGCAGACGGCACAATACCGGTAATTATGGAAGAAAGACTTCTTCAAATGGGAGAATGGCTGAAAGTTAACGGCGATGCGATTTACGGCACGGAAATTTATTCAAAGAAATTGCAGGACGGCGTTTATTATACCAAAAAAGGCGAAAAGATTTTTGCAATCATCAACCGTTTCCCTTACGGAAGTGTCGTGCTTGACGAAGTCCCCTACTCCGACGGTTTAAAAGCAAAACTTCTTTCACATCCGGCAAAACTCGAAATAAAGAATAACGACGGAAAAGCCGAAATCATTTTCCCGTCAATAAATCCGGATGAAGTCAAATGTCAATATCTGTATGCGATTGAACTGACATAAGATTTATTCAGGTTATCGCATACAGACATTGCATACAATTTTTTGTTACCGTGCATATTGTTATAAATTTATACCGACTGATGCGGAACGGTCAAGACCGTTCCCTACGCTCGACTTTAAAATTTTATTAAATCTTTACGGGATTGAGCGGAACCGATAAATTGCAAAAATCTGTATATCTGTTAATTTATTGTCTGCTGTCTTAATGCGGAACGGTCAAG
>JAZUKF010000223.1:0-30126 GCA_045643165.1 Acutalibacteraceae bacterium
AGTACAAACGGCAACTGGAAATCTCCGGCACAAATGTACCGTAAAACAAGCAATCCCGACTACTGGGAAAAAGATTCCGTTATGGACAGATGGAAAATATCTTTTGCAACATGGATTGCTTTACTGTCGGACAACACAGAACTTATTTCCCTGAATAAAGAAGAAACGATTGTAAGTTTTACCTTAAAAGTCAAAAATGTACCGTCAGGTACGAACGGTAAAATTTTTATTGACAGTGATTTTCTGAAAACGGCCGATAATCCTGCCGGAATACTCTCGGTAGGAAGAGCCAAAACAGATGAAATAAATTCCGAATTTAATTCTTACGGTCAGACAATTAACATTGACAAAGCAAATACTTCAATAAAAATAAAATAATTATACGGTGCGGTTATTATGGAAAAGGAAAATAAATTTCTGAAATTTTTCTCTTCAATTAAATATGAATTAACTATTTTCATTTTTCTGATTATTGAGTATCTTTTAAAATGTCCCGACGGTTCAATTTCAGACGGATGCTTATCGACGACCTATATTCTTTCATATCAGGACTTCGGTTTTCATTCAAGAATGTTGTTAGGTTCAATATTAAGACTCTTTACGGATTATATAACGAAAAAACAATTATTCACTTTTATTGTTACGGGAATAATATTTCTGTGTCTTCTGGTTTCTTTGGTTGTAGGCGGATTGATAAGACAATCAAACGGCACAGATAAAAAAATTATTATTTATGCTTCTGTTCTTTTCCTTGCTTCACCGTTTTCAATATCATATCTTTTTCATTCGTCAATTTATCTTGACACATATATGATAATCATTGCGATCTTTTCGGTGATATTTGTAAAAAACAAATATACCGTATGGCTGGTTCCGGTTTTAACTGTAATTGCAATGCTGATACATCAAAGTTATGTTGCATTTTTTATGCCGGTTGTAGGCATTACTTTCCTCGACAATATTTTTAATAAAAAAAGAAAAATCACAACCGTATTTCTTTTGATCGTTTCATGCATTATTTCATTGGGATTATTTTACAAATTTCAATTTATGAAAACTCCTTTGCCATTTAAAGATGTTGATTCAACTATGGCTTTTTTACAAACAAAAACAGAAATAACCCTCGGAAGAGCCATGCTGTTCTATGAATATTTTGCAACGATGAAGGAGCATTTTGCATATTCCAATGTACATTTTGTCAGTTCCGTAATAAAAGAATTAGTAACTTTTATCGAACTGTCTCCCGTTATTATTATCTTTATTTCTCTGTGGATAAACGCAATAAAAGCATCACAGGAAAAATATAAAAAAATCATTTTCTTTCTCTGTCTGATTTCTCCTCTGTGTGCATCACCGCTTTTTGCTCTTGCAACAGACTGGGGACGATGGACCGCCATGGTATTTATTACTCAATTCATTCTTGCATTTTATTTTTACCGTAACCGTGATAAAGCATTATATCAATCATCGGAAAAGATTTTTCTCTTTTTCAAAAAACATCAACTATTGTATTATTTAACTGTATTCTGGATGCTGTTCCTTTCAATACACAATTCTTCTTTCGGATTTATCGGGAGAAAATTTGTACTTTACTGATAAATAATATACAAACAAGGAGTGATGATCATTGAAAGAAAAAATAAAAAATCTTGATAAAAAAACCGTTATTTTTTCATTGCTCAGTTTCTTTATGATTATTATATCCATCCCCGAAAGCAATAACACTGTTTCCGAGTTTGTTCATTCAAGAGAACTTTTCTCCGCATCCGTGTCATTCGGTTTGATTTCTTTTCTTTCAAATTTAAGCAGTATTTTTTCTTATTATCTTTCCTTAATTATCTATTCCGTCTGTTTTGTTTTTATTGTCTTTTTTATAAAAAATTTTTTGCCCGACTCAAATGAAAAGAAAAATAGTTTCAATGAAAAAATATTATTCTTTTTAATTATTTTTCCCTTATCATTTTCTGTTTTTTTTACAAAAAAACTCTTTTCTGTTTCAATCTCATTGATGCTTTTATCATTTGAACTGTTTATATACTTTATCTGTAAAAATAAATACAAACAGGCATTGGCAATAAATATTCTTATCTCTGTTATAAATCCCATTGCCGCTTTGATCATACTGCCGTTTTTTACGGTTATCTTTTATGATAAAACATATAGTAAAAAAAATAATAAATTCTTTTTCATTTTATCTTCAATTATACTTTTGGCGGTTTTTATTATTAACTTAACAAAATGGTTCCGGCCATTAGAAAAATTCAATAAATATTTCTTTGTTGTTTTCGTTTTATTTTTACCGATTTTTATATTTTTCTTTTATATTTTTTTAAGTGCATATAAAAAAGAAAAACAAAATAAGTTACTCTATGTTTTAATTTTAATCCAACCTGTTTTTTCTTTTTCTCTTTTATTTTCTACTTCTTCTGCTTTTATTTGGTTCACTTCCGTTACTCTTTGTTATTCCGCTTCTTTACTTTATCTTTCACGAAAAAATGATTATATCTGTAATTTGATAAGCAATAAATTCAACAGTATAAAATCTCGTTTTATTATTATTTTTTATTCTGCAATTTATTTCTCCGTATTAAATTCTTACGGATTTATTTGTGATTTTATCTTTTATAATATATTATAATTTCGGAGGCAAAAATGAAAAAATATAAATATGTAATTCTCGGAGCAGGAGCGACAGGTTTAAGTCTTGCCGTAACACTTCTCAAAGGCGGGGAAAATAATTTTATTGTTTTAGAAAGAGAAAAGACTGCCGGAGGTCTCGGCAGAAGTGTTTATAAAGACGGTGCCCCCGTCGATATCGGCGGCGTTCATGTACTTTCACCGTTTAACAAAAAAATAACCGATTTTATTTTTTCATACCTCCCCGAAAAAGAATGGGTTTTTATTCAAAGACATAACAAAGTCGTTTTTGACGGATACGAAATTGATTATCCGCTTGAAGCAAATATCTGGCAACTTCCCAAGGATGCTCAAAAAAAATATCTTGACTCCATCAAAAATGCCGATTCTCAAAAAGGTGTTAAAATGCCTGACAATTTTGTTGACTGGGCTTACTGGAAATTCGGTGATAAAATTGCCGAAAATTATATTATTCCTTACAACAAAAAAATATGGAATTGCGATTTACGTCAATTAAGCACAAAATGGTTATATAAACTTCCGAAAGTTTCCTATGAAGATATTTTACAAAGTTGTATTGATAACAAACCACACGGAAGTATGCCTGCACACTCTCAGTATTATTTCCCGAAAAAATACGGATTCGGTGAGGTTTTTTTGAGAATGGAAAAAGAACTCGGTGAAAATATTATCACCGATTATACCGTTAACAAACTTGATTGGAAAAACAGAATAATAAACGGTGAAATTCAAGGAGATTATATTATCAACACTATTCCGTGGTGTGAGTTTTCATCTGAATTCCCGGAGGAAATCAAAGAAAAAATCTCAAAATTAAAAAACACTTCAATCAACATAAACTATTACAAAAATGATTGTACTCACAAAGCACAAATCACTTATTTTTCCGATCCTGCTTTACCGTATCACAGAACGGTTTACAGAAAAGAAATGATGGCAAGAGATGATGCCGTAGGATATTGGACTGAAGCAAATTCCGAATTAGGTGTTGAAGACGGAGATTATTTTTATAAAAATCAGTATGCTTATCCTATCAGCACAAAGGACAAGGAAGAGAACATATCCGCAATTAAAAAGTGGGCTGAAGAAAATAACATTCTCTCTCTCGGAAGATGGGGAGATTGGGAACATATGAATTCAGACGTTGCCATGGATCACGCTATTCAATTAGCTGAAAATCTTTTGAAAAATACTTAAGTTGAAAGGTGGCACGACATTTTGTCGGAAACTATGACTAAATTTACCGGTGCTTCGGTTATCATTACCGCTTTAAGAGAAACCGATTCACTTCGCAGAGCTGTTGATATTGTTTTAGATACCTGTAATCACGAAGACATTTGTGAAATCATCATCACTCTTGCTAAAATTTCCACGGAAGAATGTATAAATACCGCAAAATCAATTTGTGAAGAAAAATGTGATGTTCCCGTAAGAACACTCGTACAGAACAGACCTTTTATCGGAGGGGCTTTCAAAGATGCTTTTGAAAGTGCAAACGGTTCCCATGTTGTTATGCTTGCTGCGGATATGGACACGGATCCCCATGTTGTCTGCAAATTTATAGAACAATCGAAAAAAAATCCGGAAAAAATTATTACCGCTTCACGTTGGAAAAAAGGCGGCGGTTTTGTAGGATACAATAAAGTAAAAAAAGTCTGTAATTTCATTTTCAATAAAGTTTTTTCCGTAGTTTACCGTACAACCTTATCCGATATTACATACGGATTTCGTCTCATTCCCACAGACCTTGCCAAAAAAATAAATTGGGAAGAAGAAAAACATCCTTTTTACATGGAAACCGCATTGAAACCTTTAAGATTAGGTATAAAATTTATTGAAGTCCCTGCTGTCTGGACCGCAAGTGATTCGGGAGAATCCGTAAACAGTTTTGCTCATAATTTTGCTTATTTTAAACCGGTAATAAGAAACCGCTTTATAAAAAAGGAAACCATGTTAAAAAAAGAAAAGTAATTTTTATCATAAAAAATACCGACTGAAAAAGGATAACTTTCCTTCTTTCAATCGGTATTTTTAATTACTTAAATTATTATCTGTATTTAATATACTCCCGCTTCTTTACAATTTTTTACATGTCCGTCCCATGTTTCGGAATAATAATAATTCATATCCTTATCCGTAACAAAAAATAAATAACCGGTATTATCAGGATAAAGTGCGGCTTGTATTGAGGAATAACCGGGATTAGTTATTGCCCCCGCCGGTAATGCGGGACATTTGTACGTATTATAATTCTGTTTGTTTTCCTCTGTCAATCCGTTCTTAAGATACGGCTCGCAATTTTTTGTAAGATAATCAATCGTAACATCACATTGGATTTGCATTCCGCTCTTCAATCTGTTATGAATAACAGATGCTACCTTTTTATTCTCCCGTTCCAATCCCGCCTCTTCCTGAACGATAGATGCAATTCTGATTATTTCATCAAAAGAGTAACCCAATTCCTTTGCTCTTGAAATATCAGCCTGAGTGATTTTAGAAGAAAAATTATCTGTAAATCTTTTTACAACATTTTCCGCTTTCTCATTATAATAAAACTCATAGGTGTCCGGAAAAATATAACCTTCAAGCACAAAAATTTTATTGTCTTTTTTTACAGAATATTTTTCAAGAAATTCAGGGGACGGATTGTTTACCGCAGATAGAAAATCATCAACGGAACACACATTATTATCTTCAAGTTTTTCGGCAATTTCCGTTACCGTATAACCTTCCGGGAAAGTAAGAGTTACCGTTAAATCATTTTCCTGAGTGTTATTTATATCTCCGCCGGGTAAATCCGTATTTCCCGATACGGATTTATTTTTTACTGTAATTACAATTAAAATTATTGCTATAATAACCAATATAACCGTAACGATTATCTTTTTATTTTTCATTATTCCACATCCTTCCGCATTAAAATAATTTTATCATAACGATTAAAATTTTTCAATACAAAAGTAACCGTTTTTATCATTTGTTCATAGTATAAATTAAACTTACTTTCGGGAGGTCATCGCATGACTGAAAATTCACGTTATTTTTTTATCGGTACTCTTACCCCGGACGGATTTAAATCCTTAACGGAAAAAGATTTTAATAATAACGATAATTACAAAACATATATTGTCAAGGGAGGACGGTACACCGCTTCACCAAAACTGATTGAAATGATTGCGGATGAAATAGAAAAAGAGGGATTTATCACAGAAAGAATGACTGATTTTCTTGATTGCGAAAAATTATGCGGAGTATATTTTCCGGAAATAAATATCTCTGTTTTTGACGGAAATTCACCCTATAATACAAACGCCTGTTACGATGACTGTAAACAGTATTATATTTCATTAAGCGACTGCATGAATAAAGAATCTCTGTTTGACAGACAAAATCAAATTATTGATTTTACAATAAAAATGAATAATTACATAGAAAAAAGTTTACGCTTTATCACCGCCTCAAAAAGTATTTATGATGATAATTTAAGAATAGCAAACAATATAATTGATACAGAAAAAACAGAAAGGTTTGTAACAAGATTTTCAAAAAAAGAATTCGGTTCTCCCACCGGTAAAGGTGCAAAAGAATATCAAAGATTTTTAAGTTCTTTTTCACCGGAAAGCATAACGGTTTATGATATGACAATAAAAAAGACGTGTCCGAAAATCATTGTCATTGAAGATAAAATCGGTTCCGCTTCCGCAGTTATTTCAAACCAACTGAAAAACGCCGCCATATTAAGCGGATTTGATGTAATCAGTTGTATTTGTCCGCTTAAAAATAACGAAAGTCCCGAACATTTAATCATTCCGGGACTTGGTTTAGGCATTTTCACTTCCGACAAAGCTCATCCCTTTAAAGGAGAACCTTATAAAAAAATAAATGCAAACAGATTTTATAATCTTGATTCCGTCAAAAAGAACAGAGCAAGAATAAATTTTAATAACAAAGCCTTTGAAGAACTTTCAAATCAGGCATGTTATCTTTTAAGTAATGCAAAAAATTATCAGGATAAACTTTTTTCTCTTTACGATAAATATACAGATTATAAAATGGTTATTGAAATAAAAAATAAAATAAAAACTGAAATTTTATCATCGGATTTTTCCTGAATTTTATTTTTTCATAAATAAAACTCCCATGGTTTCCGGTCCGCAATGTGAACTTATAGTACATCCTGCACGGCAAACAATTATTTCTTTAAAATCATAATTTTGTTCAATGAAATTTTTGATTTTCAATATTGATTTTTCATCCGTACCGGAATGAGTAAGAAACAATCTTTCTTTATCTATATTCTTTTCGTTTAATTTGTTTTTTACATATTCAAATCTTACATTATCAATTTTTCCGCGATATTTTTTTGACACAAAAAGAGTACCGTTTTCAGCGTTTTCTATTACAGGTTTTATGCCCAAAATATTTGCTCCCAAAGCGGTAGCGCTTGAACATCTTCCGCTCTTGCTGATATAAGAAAGACTATCAAGAACAAAACTTGTACTTACTTTATCTCTGTTTATTTCGGCGGCATTTATTATCTCAGATACACTTGAATTGTTTCTCGTCATTTCAACTGCTTTTATCACCTGCAATGCCATTCCGGAAGACAGTTTTTTACTGTCAAAAACATAAACATTTTTAAATTTTTCAGATGCCTTTTTTGCATTAAAACAGGTAGAGGAAATTTTACTGCTGAGAGAGAAATGAATTACACTTTTTCCTTCACCGGTAAATTTTTCAAAAAAACTTTCATATTCCGCAACGGAAATTGCCGACGTTTTCGGGAGTATTTTTTCTCTGTCAAATATCTCATAAATTTTATCGGGATTTATATCAACTCCGTCAAGATAATCTTTATTATTTATAATAATATGAAGCGGTATAATTTCAACAGAATATTTTTTCGCCTGTTCCGGTGATAAATCTATCGGACTTTCGGAAGTTATAACTATATTATTCATTTTTTCATTCCTTATTTTATATGATTGCTCCTAACACAAGCATCTCTTCAATTTTTTCATATATATCTTCAAAATCTTCAATCGGTAAAGGATTTTCACCTTTGCCGATTTCTATTGTAAAAGCACTTTTATGAAAATACTCTATAAACCAGTCCTTAAATCCGCCATGGCTTGCAAGAGATTCATTTTTTACAAGAGAATATCCGCTGCAAACACTGAAAATATTTGCCATCGTTAAACTTTGCTCCGGAGTATTCTCTCCGTAGCTCCAATATATTTCTTCTCCCTGACTGTGAAGTGCAAATGCATGGTCAACATTATTATGTTCGCAAAACTTTACAAGAGCTATGGTTTCCGGCTCACTTTCCGGAGCAAAACCTCCGTACTGTCTCGGAGAAGGACCGAAAATTCCTTTATCTGTCTCCATTTTATGAAGTTCTTCCCATCCTGCATTAAAATTATGGTTAATATCTACTCCCTTTGCATTTGCATTCCATTTTGAATAATCTCCTTTTGCGATTGAATCCACATAGGTTTCGTAAAATAAAGCTCCCTTTTTCCCTTTTATTGCAATTTCGGTGCCGTCGGGATTTATGCAGGGGATTATAGTTACACCTTTAGATAAAAATGATGTGGCAATATCCACACCGGATAATTTTTTTCCGTTTTTCAGACAATTGCAAATTCTTTCTAAAAACTTATAAAGGACAAGACATGTCATCCATTCCTGACCGTGAAAACCTCCGGCAAACAAAATCGTATTTTTATAATTTCCCAGACTGAAAGCATGAATATCCCTTTCACAAACACTTTTTCCTATTATGTGATGCGTAACAAAGGGATATTCCTCGGTAATTTTATTTTTTAATCTTTCATTTTCAAAATAATCGAATATTTTTCCTTCTACTATACTTTCCATATCAATTCCTCCAAAAAATTTCTTATTTGCTATGTATTTTTTTTTTGATATATGTTATTATATTATTACTCATATGAAAAAAATGGAGAAATATGATGTTATTTCCGATTGGAGAGAAAAATGGATCTGCGTGAAAAGACTTTAAGCGAAACATATAAACATAACGGCAGAATAATAAATTTACGTATTGATGAGGTTAAACTTCCCAACGGCAAAACGAGTATCCGTGAAGTTATTGAACATAACGGTGGTGTCAGCGTTGCGGCTATTACAAAAAACAAAGAGATTTATCTTGTAGAACAATACAGACATCCCAACAGTCATATCATTCTCGAAACACCGGCAGGAAAACTTGAAAAAGGGGAAGATCCTCTTGAGGCCGGAAAGAGAGAACTGTCGGAAGAAGTAGGTATTACTGCAAAAAAATATTATGATTTAGGCAAATTCTTTCCGACTCCCGCTTATTGCAGCGAAATAATTTATCTTTATGCCGCTACGGAACTTTCCGAAAGCAGTCAGAACCTTGATGAAGATGAATTTTTAAACATAAAAAGATATTCTGTTGATGAAGCTCTTCAAATGATACTTGATAATAAAATTTCCGACGGAAAAACTCAGGCTTTAATATTAAAAGTCGCAAAATTGATAGAAAACGGAACCATAAAAATTTAATCAGAGGTATAAATTAAATGGAAAATAATAAAAATTACCGACCGTTATTACTGAAAATATTTATCGGTATTATCGGAATATGTTTAATATTGTTTCTTATTTCTAAAATAACACACAGAAATACCAAACCCGTTCCTGTTACAGATAACGATAATATTTCTAAAATAGAATTATGGAATGATGAAAACGGATCGGTTGCATCTGAAATAGTATATGAAGAAGACCAGTCAGTGTATAAAAGTTCATTATTAAATGAATATAAATTTTCAGGTTTAAATCCGAGAATAACAAAAATCAGTAAAAACGGCTGGAATTTGATTTTATTAAACAAAAAAAATATTTTACCGGATAATTACGATATTTCTCTGTCGGAGATTGCAGGCAGTTCTGTAAAAGCAGATTCCGATGTTGCGGTATTTTACAATAAAATGTATATTGCCGCATCAAAGGAAAAAATAATATTAACTCCCGTTTCGGGATACCGTACCGTTTCTTATCAGCGTGCATTATTTGAAAAAAAAGTTGATGAAATTATCTCGGAAAAAGAAGTTGACGAAAAAATTGCGGTATCAGAAGCAACTAAAACCGTAAATATTCCCGCTTCAAGTGAACATAATGCAGGTTTAAGTGTTGATATTCTTTCTGATAATACCGATTTTGCAAATACAAAAGAATACAAATGGCTATTGAAAAATGCCGAAAATTACGGCTTTATTCTTCGTTATCCTAAAGATAAGGAATCAATAACCAAGGTTGAATTTAAGCCTTATCACTGGCGTTTTGTGGGAATAAATGCCGCAAAAGAAATGAATAAAAAGAATTTGTGTCTTGAAGAATATTTAAAGAGTGCTAAATAAAAACAGAAATCAGAGGTTAGTTATGCAATATTTCGCAAAAAAATATGATATTATTGTAATAGGAGCAGGTCATGCAGGAATAGAGGCAGGTCTGGCAGGTGCAAGATTAGGCTGTAAAACGTGCGTTTTTACAATCAATCTGGATTCTGTGGGAAATATGCCCTGCAATCCTTCAATAGGCGGAACGTCAAAAGGACATCTTGTCAGAGAAATTGATGCTCTCGGCGGTGAAATGGGAATAGCCGCAGACAAATATACTCTTCAAAACCGTATGTTAAATGTGGGAAAAGGTCCTGCCGTACACAGTTTAAGAGCACAAATCGACCGCAGAATGTATTCTCAATATATGAAACACACCCTTGAAAAGCAGGAAAATCTTGATTTAAGACAGGGTGAAATAGTAAACATTACAAAAAACGATGATAACCTTTGGGAAGTAACTACAAATCTTGAAGCGGTTTATTCCGCAGAATGTGTTATCCTTGCAACAGGCACTTACTTAGGCGGTAAAATTTATGTGGGAGATGTATCTTACGAAAGCGGTCCCGACGGAATGTTTCCTGCAACAAAACTGTCAAATGCATTAAGAAAAATCGGTGTTGAAACAAGAAGATTTAAAACAGGTACTCCTTCAAGAGTTAATAAAAGAAGTGTGAATACGGAAATTCTTGAAATACAGGAAGGGGACGAGAAAACCACTCCTTTTTCCTTTACCTATGAAGGAGAAATAAAAAATACCGAACCTTGTTATGTTACATATACAAATGAGAAAACAAAAAAGATAATTTTAGATAATTTACACCGTTCACCACTATATGGAGGAAAAATTGACGGTGTAGGTCCAAGATATTGTCCGAGCATTGAGGATAAAATTGTAAGGTTTTCAGAAAAAGAACGTCATCAGATATTTATCGAGCCATGCGGTAGCGGAGATAATACAGAGGAAATGTATTTACAGGGATTATCTTCATCCTTGCCGGAAGATGTTCAACTTGCATTTATCCATACAATTCCGGGGCTTGAAAATGCTCAGGTTATGAGAACCGCCTACGCAATCGAATATGACTGTGTAGATCCTAATTCACTTCTTCCTTCTTTGGAGTTTAAAAATATAGAAAATCTTTTCGGTGCAGGTCAGTTTAACGGTTCCAGCGGATATGAAGAAGCTGCCGCACAAGGTCTTATTGCAGGAATAAATGCCGCATTAAAAGTAAAAAAACAAGAACCTTTTATTTTAGACCGTGCAAGTTCATATATAGGTACTTTAATTGATGATCTTGTAACAAAAGGTTGTACCGATCCTTACAGAATGATGACTTCCCGTTCCGAATACAGACTTATTTTACGTCAGGATAATGCGGATTTACGTCTTACCCCATACGGATATCGGTTAGGTTTGATATCGGAGGAACGGTATAATAAATTCTTAAAGAAAAAAGAACTTATTAAACAGGAATATGAAAGAGTTTCTTCTACGGTTATTTCTCCGTCAAAGGAACTTAACGATATACTTGTTTCACGTGGAACATCTGCACTGATATCAGGAGCAAAGCTTGAAGAACTTATAAAAAGACCTCAATTAAATTATGAAATTCTTACACCTTTTGACATAAATCGACCTGATTTACCGGAATATATTTTTGAACAGGTGGAAATAGAAATAAAATACGAAGGCTATATCAAACGCCAACAATCGCAAATAAATGAAATGAGACGGCTTGAAAGCAAAAAAATTGATTTTATAGAAGATTATAAAGAAATAACGGGACTGAGATTGGAAGCACAGGAAAAATTAAATAAAATTCATCCCATCAACATAGGACAGGCTTCAAGAATTTCAGGAGTAAGTCCTGCGGATATTTCCGTATTACTTATTTATCTGTCGGGATTAAATAAATAACTGCCGTAATTGAAAGGATTAAAAATGACAATATCATCGGAATTATTTACAGAAGAACTTAGAAAATTTAATATAGAACTTAATGATATTGCTGTTAACAGGTTTGATAAATATGCGGAAATGATTATCGAATGGAATAAAAAATTCAATTTAACCGCCATAACAAACCCGGATGACATAGTAATCAAACATTTTACGGATAGTTTAAGCATCCTGTCTTATCTGAATTTTGAAAAAAATCAAAGCCTTATTGATGTGGGAACCGGTGCGGGATTTCCGGGAATACCTCTTTTAATAGCAAATCCGGATATAAATGTTACTTTTTTAGACAGTACGGGAAAAAAGATTAGTTTTATTGAAAATGTTCTTTCAGAACTGGATTTAAAAGGAAATACGATTATCGGAAGAGCCGAGGAAACGGCGAATAAAAAAGAGTACAGAGAATCTTTTGATTTCTGTACTGCAAGAGCCGTCGCAAATTTACGTGAATTATCGGAATGTTGTTTACCTTTTGTAAAAGTAAACGGTACATTTATTTCAATGAAAAGTGCCAAAACCGATGAAGAAATCAAAGATGCAAAAAATGCCATAGATATTTTAGGCGGAGAAATTGAAAAGGTAAAATCCTTTGAGTTATCCGATTGCGGTGAAAGAACATTGATTTTTATAAAAAAATCTCGTCTTACTCCGACAAAATATCCGAGAAATTATTCTCAAATTATGAAAAAACCCCTCAAATAATATATTATTACGGTATTTTATATCATTTATTGACGAAAAAATATTATAGACAATCACCTCCGAATGATGTATCCTTTGCTTGTAAGGACAAGCAAAACATTTTTCGGAGGTTTTTATGTCTGAAAACAGTGAATACAAAGTCGCAGGACAGATTTTACTTATACCGTGTAATAAAATAATTACAGATAGAATACATCCGAGAAAGAATATAGACGGTTCCGAACTGATTAAATTTTCAAATAATATAAAAAATAACGGTATAATTATTCCCATAACGGTAAGACCGATAAAATATAACAGATATGAGGTAATAAACGGAGTTATGCGTTTACGGGCGGCAAAACTGGCAGGTATGTCATTTATACCGTCAATAATAATAAAAACAGATAATAAACAGAAATTACTTTTTTCCTTATATGAAAACCATTTCAGAAAAAATCTTGATTTTTTTGAAGAAGCGGAAATAATCAGTAATTTATTGAAATACGAAAATATCAATATTGAATATATTGCGGAAACCTTGTCTTTAAATATAAACGATATAAAAAATAAATTAAAATTGCTTTACTTTCCACGTGAAACAAAAATAAAAATAATAAACTACGGAATTACCGAAAAACATTGTATAGAACTTTTAAAACTTGACAATAATGAAGATATAGATACAGTTATTTCCGAGATAATAAAAAACAGATTTAACGTATATCAGACCTCACAATTCATAAAAAATTATAAAAATAAACAAAAACAGACAATACTGTTTAAAGATTTAAAAGTATTTACAAATACTATAAACCATACAATAACCACTATGAAAAAATCAGGTATAAATGTAAGTTCAAGTATTGAAGAAGACGATGAATTTATCAATTATTCAATTTCAATACTGAAAAATAATTTTTTTGCTATAAAGTCACATAATGAGTGATTTTATATACCCATATCTTTCTCTTTCACACCCCACATCCACAGCGAAAGGACAGTCTTTAACAGGCTGTCCTTTTGCTGATTTTTTTATAATGTTTCACGTAGAACATTGTATATTTTTCTTGATTTTTCATTATATCTATGATATAATGAATTGATTATAACGTAGTGGGGTTAATTATGGGTAAAATAATCTCGATTGTAAATCAAAAAGGCGGTGTGGGAAAAACAACAACTGCCGTAAATTTAGTGGCTTCATTAGGAAGTAAAGGATATAAAATTCTTTTAGTTGATATGGATCCTCAAGGTAATACAACAAGCGGATTCGGTATAAATAAAAAAGAAATAAAATATTCATCATACGATTTATTAACAAAAAAAGTCAGTACGGAAAAAACAATTATCAAAACCGAATTTAAAAATGTTTTCGTTATTCCTTCAAATATTGATTTAGCCGGAGCGGAAATTGAACTTATTGACGAAAATAACAGAGAATCAAGTTTAAAAAATTCTCTTGCTCTTGTTAAAAACGATTATGATTTTATTTTTTTAGACTGTCCTCCTTCATTAGGTTTGATAACAATAAATACTCTTTGTTGTTCCGACAGTTTCTTTGTGCCTATTCAATGTGAGTATTATGCTTTGGAAGGATTATCTCAACTTATTGCCACAGTAAAAAGAATTAAACAAAAATTTAATGAGTACATTGAACTTGAAGGTATTCTTCTTACAATGTATGACGGAAGATTAAATCTGACTCAACAGGTAGTTGAAGAAGTAAAAAAATTTTTTCCGAAAAAAGTTTATTCTACGGTAATACCGAGAAATGTTCGTCTTTCGGAAGCACCCAGCTTCGGTTTACCGGTATTATATTATGATAAAAATTCAAAAGGTTCTTTAGCTTATCTTGAACTTGCTGATGAATTTATTAAATTAAATTCTAAATAAGAAATATAAGGAGTATACTCTATGCCCGGAAAAAAATTATCTTTAGGTAAAGGAATTGATTCCCTTTTTTCGGAAAATTCTTTTGATGATGCCGTTCAATCAAATACTTCTACCGTTAAGTTATTGGATATTGAACCGAATAAAAATCAACCGAGAAAAGAGTTTAATGAAGAAGCATTAAAAGAACTTTCCGACAGTATTTCAAAATACGGTATTATTCAGCCTCTTCTGGTAAGACCGATGACCGGCGGAACTTATCAACTTGTTGCCGGTGAAAGAAGATGGCGTGCCGCAAGACTTGCCGGTTTAAAAGAAGTTCCCGTTGTTATAAAAAGTCTTTCTGATGAAGAAACTTCTGTTATTGCGATGATAGAAAATCTTCAAAGAGAAGATTTAAGTATTATCGAAGAAGCAGAAGGTATAAAATATCTGATTGAAAAATATAAACTGACTCAGGAAGAATTAAGTGAACGCCTCGGAAAATCACGTTCCGCAGTTACAAACACTTTAAGATTATTAAAACTTCCCGATAAAATAATTTCTTATATTAAAGAAAATAAAATTTCTCCCGGACATGCCAAAGCTCTTTTATCTTTAAATGATGAAAAAGTTATGATTGAACTGGCAAACAGGATTATTGAAGAAAATCTTTCGGTAAGAGAAACAGAAAAAATAATCAAACATTTATTAACAGTAAAAAAACCTTCAGATAAAAAGAAAAAAACACGTGATAAATTTTATGATGAAGTTGAACTGTCACTTAATGAAGTTTTAAAAAGAAAAGTTTCAATCAATTATACTAAGAAAAAAGGTTCTGTTACAATAGAATTTTTTGATAAAGAAGATTTAAAAAATTTCATTAAATATTTTGATGAAAATAAATGATAGGGGATATTTAAAATGTTAGACATTAAAGTAATCAGAGAAAATCCTGATATGGTAAAAGCGGCAATGAAAACAAGAAATAAAAACATGGATGAACTTGTTGATAAAGTTCTTGAAATAGATGTTAAACGCCGTGAACTTTCAAGCATAACAGATGCTATGAAACAAAAGCAAAATGAAGCAAGTAAAAAAATTCCGCAAATAAAAAAAGAAGGCGGAGACATTTCCGATATTATGAAAGAAATGAATGAAATAAAAGAATCCGTAAAGAAAAATGATGCTCTTCTTTCCGAACTTGAAGCAGAACAGAAAACTATCATGTACGAATTTCCGAATATTCCTCATTCATCCACTCCTATCGGTAAAGATGACACAGAAAATGTTGAAATAAGAAAATGGGGAGAACCGAGAAAATTTGATTTTGAAGCAAAACCCCACTGGGAAATTGGTGCCGATCTCGATATTCTCGATCCGGAAACAGCAGCAAAAGTAACAGGTACAAGATTTCATTTTTATAAAGGTGCGGGAGCAAAACTTGAAAGAGCAATAATTAACTTTTTCCTTAATACACATTCGGAAAACGGTTATACAGAAATATTCCCGCCGTATATGGTAAACCGTGCATCAATGACAGGTACAGGTCAACTTCCTAAATTTGAAGAAGATGCATTTAAAACAAATAATGACTATTTTCTGATACCTACCGCAGAAGTACCGGTAACAAATATGCACAGAGACGAAATACTTGACGGCAGTAAACTCCCGATAAAATATTGTGCTTATTCCGCATGTTTCAGAGCAGAAGCAGGAAGTGCCGGACGTGATACAAGAGGTCTTATCAGACAACATCAATTTAATAAAGTTGAACTTGTTAAATTTGTTGATCCGGAAACATCTTATGATGAACTTGAAAAATTAACTTTGGATGCACAAAAAGTTTTACAGCTTTTGGGATTACCTCACAGAGTTGTTGCTCTCAGTACGGGTGATATCGGTTTTTCATCCGCAAAAACATACGATATTGAAGTTTGGATGCCTTCTTACGGAAGATATGTTGAAATTTCTTCATGCTCGAATTTTGAAGATTTTCAGGCACGCCGTGCTTCCATCAGATTTAAAAAGGATGCAAAATCCAAAGCACAACTTGTACATACACTTAACGGTTCCGGTGTTGCAATAGGCAGAACAACCGCTGCCATTCTCGAAAATTATCAGAATGAAGACGGAAGTGTTACTGTTCCGGATGTTCTTGTTCCGTATATCGGTATGAAAGTAATAAAATAATTTTCCACAGAATTATTCATTTTCCACAGGTAATTTTTAACTCTTTTAATATTAAAAGTTTTTAACTGTGAAAAAAGAAAAATTTTACAATTTTTTTCAAGAATATAAAAATCAAGTTAAAGACTTATAAATCTTATATAATACGGATTTTACACATTTTCAACATACACTACTACAACTACTATATTTTATAGATTCATATTTTATTTTTTTTAATAACGGAGGAAAAAAAATGAAAGTTATTTGTGATACCGCTGCTCTTTTTGAAGTATGTAATGTTATACAAAGAGTTGTTTCTTCAAAAACTTCTATTCCTGCCATAGAAGGTATTTTACTTAAAGCACTCGGTAATGAACTTATTTTATCAGGTTATGATCTGGAAGTGGGAATAAATACTTCGATAAATGCAAAAGTTGAGGAACAGGGAAGTATAGTTCTTAATGCAAAAACACTTTGTGAAATTTTACGTCATCTTCCCGGTAAAACGGTTTATATAGGTTCAGAGGATGAAAGATTAAAATATAAAATAAAAAGCGGTGAATCGGAATTTTCAATTATGGGAATTTCCGCAACGGAATTTCCCGAACTCCCCGTTGTTGACAGCGGATTTCCTATTGTATTAGATCAAAAAATATTAAATGATATGATTAGACAAACTATCTTTTCCGTTGCCGTAAATGATAATAAAGTTATTCATACGGGAGTTAAATTTGAAATAAGTGAAAGAAAAATAAGATTGATAGCTCTTGACGGTTTCAGACTTGCCATAAGAAATGAAAATATTGATTATACAGGTGAAGATATTTCATTTGTAGTACCTTCAAAATCTCTTAATGAATTAACAAAAATTATTGTTGACGGTGAAGATACTGTTGTTTCAATAAATGTAGGAAAAAGACATATTAATTTTGAAATAGGAAATTATTGTATTGTATCAAGACTTCTTGACGGAGAATTTTTAAATTATAAAACCGCTATACCTCTTTCAGGTTCAACGGTAGTAAAAGTTGATACAAAAACTTTAATAGACAGTATTGAAAGAACTTCTCTGATTATCACGGATAAATTCAAAAGTCCTTTACGATGTATATTTGATAATAATGCAATTAAAATTTCAAGTGTTACATCTCTCGGAACGGCAAATGATAAAATTTCTGCGGAAATTGAAGGCGAAAAGATTGAAATAGGTTTTAATAACAGATATTTGCTTGAAGCATTAAGAGTATGTGATGTTGATATGGTAAAAATCGAACTTAACGGACCTACTTCACCTATTGTGATTTTACCGCCTGAAAATGATAATTTCTTATTCCTCGTTTTACCCATGAGGTTAAAATCATGATAAAAAAAGTAAAAGTAAAAATTAAAGAAAAAATTAAAAAAAATATATCAATTTCAACTGAATTTATAAGACTTGATGCTTTATTAAAAATGTGTGATGCAGTTCAGACGGGCGGTCATGCAAAAATAGTTATTCAAAACGGCGATGTTAAATATAACGGTGAGATTTGTTTTCAAAGAGGAAAAAAAATCCGTGCCGGTGATGAGGTTGAATTTGACGGAATAATATACTTAATAAATAACGATGATAATTAAAAATTTTTCTGTGGATTTTTTCAGAAATATAGAAAATTTAAATCTAAATCCCTGTGAAGGAATAAACATTATTTACGGTGATAACGGACAGGGAAAAACAAATATTATTGAGGGAATATGGTTATGTACCGGATTTAAAAGTTTCAGAACAAAAAAAAATTCTGACTTTATTCCTCACGGTAAAGATATTTATAAATTTTCCATGGACTTTTTTTCTGAAAACAGAGATAAAAATATCAGATTTCAAAGTGATATAAAAAAGCAGGAAGTTTATGAAAATGAAGTGAAAATGGTTTCAACGAGAAGTATTATCGGTGATTTTACTTCAATAGTTTTTTCGCCTGCTCATCTTTCACTTATTAAAGAAGGACCTGAAGAAAAAAGAAAATTTTTAGATATTGCTATAAGTCAGTTAAAACCGAATTATGCAAGATTGTTAAGTCAGTATATGAAAAATCTTAAACAGAGAAATGCTTTGTTAAAGATGTTTGATAACAGTGAATATGAATATGATTTACTTGATTGCTGGGATGAAAATTTATCTGAAACAGGAGGAAAAATAATTTCAGAAAGATTAAAATATATTGATTTATTATCTGAAAATTCTGTTGAAATATATCAGGGTATTTCCGGCGGAAAAGAAAAAATAGAAATAGAATATTTACAAGTCGGAAGAGAAAAAAAATCGGAAGAAAAAGAAATAATACAATCATTATATGAATCTTTTAAAAAAAGCAGAGAAAATGATATAAAAAATAAATTTACATCAAAAGGTCCACACCGTGATGATTTTGATATAAAAATTGACGGTAAAAATGCTAAGTCTTTTGCTTCTCAAGGACAGCAAAGATCTGCAACACTTGCTTTGAAATTAGGTGAAGCATCAATTATCGAAAAAATAAATAATGAAAAACCTGTTGCGTTATTGGATGATGTGATGAGTGAACTTGATGTGGGCAGGCAGGATTATATTTTAAATAAATTAAAAAATTGGCAGGTATTCATTACCTGCTGTGAGCCGACACAGGTTTTAAGAATGAACGGCGGAAAAAGTTTTAAAATCGAAAAAGGTAAAATTATTGAATGAAAGGATGCAAAAAATGTATCTGCATCTCGGAGCCGAAACGGTAATAAAACAGGATGATATAATCGGTATTTTTGATCTTGATACAACAACAGTTTCAAAAATAACAAGAGATTATTTATCATTAAAAGAAAAAGAA
The DNA here is from genome assembly GCA_045643165.1 of Acutalibacteraceae bacterium. Classification (GTDB taxonomy): domain Bacteria; phylum Bacillota; class Clostridia; order Oscillospirales; family Acutalibacteraceae; genus SIG575. The sequence continues at coordinate 19,572 of JAZUKF010000223.1, forward strand.
AAAAAAGTATTTAATGTGAGTTATGAACTTCCGAAATCTTTTGTATTAACAAATGAGAATAATAAAGAGCAAATATATATTTCACAAATATCTTCTTCTACTCTTTTAAAAAGAGCGGATTTTATAAATGAAATAAGTAAGTAATTTCGGTATTTATCGAAAATGGAGGGCATAAAATTGGAAAATTTAGAAAACACCGAAAAAGATATCCTTGAATCGGAAATCGAATCAAAAATCGAATTTGATGAAAAGGAAGAGATGGATACTGTCGTAACGGAAGAATACGGTGCGGATCAAATTCAGGTTCTTGAAGGTCTTGAGGCTGTCAGAAAACGTCCCGGTATGTATATCGGTTCAACAGGACCGAGAGGACTTCACCATCTTGTTTATGAGATTGTGGATAACTCGGTTGATGAAACTCTTGCAGGATTTTGTACTCATATTGAGGTTGAAATTAAAGAGGGTAATATTATTTCCGTCAGAGATAACGGAAGAGGTATTCCTGTTGAAATCAACGAAAAAACAGGTCTTCCGTCTGTAACCGTTGTTCTTACCGTTCTTCATGCCGGAGGTAAATTCGGAGGAAGCGGCTATAAAGTTTCCGGTGGTTTGCACGGTGTAGGTTCATCTGTTGTTAATGCTCTTTCGGAATGGTTTGTGGTAGAAGTTTCAAGGGACGGACATATTTACCGTCAAAAATTTGAAAGAGGTAATATAAAAAGTGAACTTGAAATAGTTGGTGATACCGATGAAACAGGTACTTATATTGAATTTAAACCGGATTCCGAAATTTTTACCGAAACAACAGAATATGATTTTGAAACTTTACAAAAAAGATTAAGAGAAACTGCTTTTCTTAATGCGGGACTTACTCTCACATTAACCGACAGCAGAGATCCCGATAATATTGTTGAAGAAAAATATTGTTATCAGGGCGGAATAGGCAGTTTTGTTGAATTTGTTAATGAAAGCCGAGCTTTAACTCCGTTACATGAACATGCAATTCATTTTTCTTCCGTAAGCGGTGAAAAAAGTGTTGAAATCGCATTGATGTATAATGACGGTTATAATGAAACTATTTTATCATTTGCAAATAATGTTCGTACAATAGACGGCGGTACTCATGAAGCAGGATTTAAAACTGCATTGACAAGAGTATTTAATGATTACGGAAAAAAATACGGTTTTCTTAAAGACAGTGATAAGAAACTTTCCGGTGATGATGTTCGTGAAGGACTTACATCTGTTATCAGTGTAAAATTAACAAATGCTCAGTTTGAAGGACAGACGAAGGGTAAACTCGGTAATACGGAAATTACACCTCTTGTTTCAAAAACGGTTTATGAAAAATTACTGACTTATTTTGAAGAAAATCCAACAGTTGCAAAGATGATTTTCACAAAAGCCCTTGATGCTTCGAGAGTAAGAGAAGCAGCAAGAAAAGCAAGAGATCTTGCAAGAAGAAAATCAGCACTTGAAAGTAATTCACTTCCCGGAAAACTTTCCGACTGTACTTCAAAGGATACAGAACGTACTGAATTATATATTGTCGAGGGAGATTCGGCAGGCGGTTCCGCAAAGGCAGGAAGAAACAGAGAATATCAAGCTATTCTTCCTCTTTGGGGTAAAATGCTTAATGTTGAAAAAGCAAGACTTGATAAGGTTATCGGTAACGAAAACCTTACTCCTGTCGTACTTGCTCTCGGTACGGGAATAGATGAAGATTTTGATATTACAAAACTTCGTTATAATAAAATTGTTTTAATGGCTGATGCCGATGTCGACGCTGCTCATATCAGTACATTGTTATTAACATTTTTCTTCAGATATATGCGTCCGCTTATTGAAGAAGGACATGTTTACATCGCACAACCTCCGCTTTTTAAAATTTCAAAGGGTAAAAAATTCAAATATGCTTTTTCCGATGAAGAAAGAGATGAAATTTTAAAGGAATTTGAAGGCAACTGTGATGTTCAGCGTTATAAAGGTCTCGGTGAAATGGATGCCGAACAGCTTTGGGAAACAACTATGGATCCTGAATTCAGAACAATGCTTCGTGTAAATATTGAAGATGCTATGGAAGCAGATGAGGTTTTCTCTGTTCTCATGGGTGATAAGGTTGAACCGAGAAGAGACTTTATTGAGAAAAATGCTAAATATGTTCAAAATCTTGATGTCTGATTCTGATATTCAGATATAAAGGAATGGTGAAAAAAATGAGCGATGAAATTATAAAAAACGATAACGAACATAAAATGGTTTTTGATAATCAGAAAATAATTGATGTTGATTTGAATAATGAAATGAAAAAATCTTTTCTTGATTATTCAATGTCGGTTATTATTTCAAGAGCATTACCTGATGTAAGAGACGGTCTTAAACCGGTACATAGAAGAATTTTATATACTATGTATGAAAATAATCTTTATCCGGAAAAAGCATACCGTAAATGTGCAGATACGGTAGGATCCGTTTTGGGAAGATATCATCCTCACGGAGACTCTTCCGTTTACGATGCAATGGTTCGTCTTGCACAGGATTTTTCAATGAGATATATGCTTGTTGACGGTCACGGAAACTTCGGTTCGGTTGACGGTGATCCGCCGGCTGCATACCGTTATACGGAATCTAAAATGAGTAAAATCAGTATGGAAATGCTCAACGATATTGATAAAGAAACCGTTGATTTTATTTCTAACTATGATGATCGTCTTAAAGAGCCTGTTGTTCTTCCGTCAAGATTTCCGAATGTTCTTGTAAACGGTTCAACAGGTATTGCGGTAGGTATGGCAACAAATATTCCTCCTCATAATATGAGAGAAGTAATTGACGGAATGTGCTGTGTGATTGATAATCCGGATGCTTCTCTTGATGATATTATGGAGCATATTAAAGGACCTGATTTTCCCACATCCGGTATCATTATGGGACGTGCCGGAATAAGGGCCGCTTATGCCACAGGACGGGGAAAAATAACTGTCAGAGCAAGAACTGAAATTGTTGAAAAGAAAAACGGAAGATTTTCCATAAATATTTCGGAACTTCCCTATATGGTCAATAAGGCAAAACTTATTGAAAATATTGCGGACATGGTTAAGGATAAACGAATTGAAGGTATCGCTGATATTAACGATTATTCAAACCGTGAAGGAATGCATGTTGTTATTGATATTAAACGTGATGCAAATCCGCAGGTAGTTTTAAATAAACTTTTTTCATTTACACAGCTTCAGTCCACTTTCGGTGTAATAAATCTTGCCATTGTTAACGGAGAACCGAAAATTCTTACGCTTAAAGAAATATTACAACATTATATTTCTTTCCAATGTGAAGTTATTACAAGAAGAACACAGTTCAATCTTAAAAAAGCCCAGGAAAGAGCACATATTTTAGAAGCCTTATGTAAAGCACTTGAATTTATTGATGAAGTTGTTGAAATTCTTAAAAATTCAAAGAGTGTTCAAGAAGGTAAAGATGCTCTTATGGCAAGATTCGGATTTGATGAGGTACAGGCTCAGGCTATCGTTCAAATGCGTCTCGGTCAGCTTACCGGTTTGGAAAGAGGTAAACTTGAGGATGAATTAAAGGTTCTTGAAGAAAAAATTGCCGATTATCTTGATATTCTTTCAAATGAGGAAAGAGTAAGAAATATCGTTAAAGAAGAAGCCATTGAAATCAGAAATAAATACGGTGATGACAGAAGAACGGAAATTGTTAATGTCAGCGGAGAAGTAGATATCGAAGACCTTATTGTTAATGAGGAATGTGTTTATACTCTCACTACTCTCGGTTATATTAAACGTCAGCCTGTTGATACTTATCAAATTCAACACCGTGGCGGTCGAGGAGTTAAAGGTTTGACACGAAGAGAAGAAGATGTTGTTGAAACAATGTTTACCTGTTCAACGCATGATTATATTATGTTCTTTACTACAACGGGTAAAACATACCGTTTAAAGGGATATGAAATCCCCGAAGGAAGCAGAACGAGTAAGGGTATGAACATAATAAACCTTCTTCCGATTATGCAGGATGAAAAAGTTTCCGCAATGATAAAAGTCAGTCCGGAAGATGATGAAAATAAATGTGTTTGTATGGTTACAAGAAAGGGTATTATCAAACGTACTGAACTTTCTGCATACAAAAATGTTCGTAAGAACGGTGTTATTGCAATAAATCTTGATGAAGATGATGAATTGGCATGGGTTAAACTTACCGATGGCGACGATGATTTACTTGTTGCAACTAAAAAAGGTATGTCAATTCGATTTAATGAAAATGATGCAAGACTTCTCGGAAGAACTGCAAGAGGCGTTAAAGCGATAGAACTTAAAGACGGCGACTGCGTAGTTGGAATGGAAGTATTCCGTGAAGGAACAACAATTCTTACCGTAAGCGAAAAAGGTTACGGAAGAAAGAGTGAAAATGACGATTACAGAAGACAGTCAAGAGGCGGTAAGGGTGTAACGAACTACCGTGTTGAACAGTACGGTGATGTTTCTGCCGTTGCGGCTATTGAGGAAGATGATGATGTAATTTTAATTTCTTCAGACGGAATTATTATCAGAATTGCCGCAGATCAAATCAGTACATTCTCAAGACCTTCCAAGGGTGTCAGAGTAATGAAGGTTACAGAGGGCGAAGTGCTTGCCACAATGACCGCCGTTCCCCGTGAAGAAGAGGAAGAAAATCCGACCGAAGAAGAATCGGTTGAAAATGAGGAAGAAGTAACTGAAACGAGCGAAGAATAATGGGGGAAATCTTATGCAAATCAGCGTAAAAGGTATCAAAGGTACACAGGATGTTTTACCGAATGAAAGTCATAAAATTCAATTTGTTGAAAAATCCGCAATGGAAATTGCAGAAACATTCGGATTTAAGGAAATCAGAACTCCTGTTTTTGAACATACAGAGCTTTTTCAGCGTTCTGTGGGAGATACAACAGACGTTGTTCAAAAAGAAATGTACACCTTTGAAGATAAAGGAGGACGTTCAATAACTTTACGTCCCGAAGGTACCGCAGGTGCGGTGAGATCTTTTCTTGAACATGGTTTATTTAACGAAGCGTTGCCGCAAAAGGTATGTTATTTAACTTCATGTTACAGATATGAAAAACCGCAAGCGGGCAGACTTCGTGAATTTCATCAGTTTGGCGTGGAATGTCTCGGAACACAATCTCCTGCTGCGGATGCGGAAATAATTTCTCTTGCTAATGAAATTTTCGGTTTTCTCGGTGTAAGAAATTTAAAACTTGAAATAAATTCAATCGGTTGTCCTAAATGCAGAGAGAAATATCATGAGGCTTTGAAAAAATATTTTGAGGAATATAAGGCTGAACTTTGTCCCACATGTCTGGAAAGACTTGACAGAAATCCTATGAGAATTCTCGATTGTAAAAGTCCGATATGTAAAGAAATTTCCTCTAAAGCACCGGTAGTAATTGATTTTCTTTGTGAAGAATGTGAAGAACATTTTGAAAGTGTAAAAAAATATCTTGAAGCAATGAAAATCGAATATGAAATAAATCCTCAAATTGTCAGAGGGCTTGATTATTATACAAAAACTGTTTTTGAATTTGTTTCAACCGAAATCGGCGCTCAGGGTACCGTTTGCGGCGGCGGCAGATATGACGGATTAGTTGAAGAAATGGGCGGTCCGTCAACTCCGTCTCTCGGTTTTGCAATGGGACTTGAAAGATTACTTCTCCTGCTTGAAGCACAGGGTATTGAATTGCCGAAAGGAAGAGGATGTGATATTTATATTGCATCAATCGGTGAAAAAGCATCAATGTCGGCGGCTGAAATTGTAACCGACCTGAGAAGCGGCGGAATAAGTGCTCAATTTGATGTTGCTTCCCGTTCCGTGAAAGCACAGATGAAATATGCCGGAAAAATCGGTGCTCAATATTCAATGGTGCTTGGTGATGATGAAATAGTAAACGGAAAAGCAATGCTGAAAAATATGGAAAACGGAGATTGTGCAGAGGTTGAACTTGAAACTTTTTCAGATGATTTTATGAATATTATGGTTCAACAGGCTGCAAGAGGTCTGGGTGAATTTATCGGCGACGGCTCGGATATTGATATTTCGTCGCTTTTGGGAGGATTAGAATAATGGATTTCATGACAGGATTAAAAAGAACAAATTATTGCGGTGAACTTCGTGTATCGGATATTGATAAAGAAGTTGTTGTTGCAGGTTGGGTTCAACGTCAGCGTGATTTAGGCGGATTGATATTTATAGATTTGAGAGACCGTACCGGAATCGTTCAACTTGCTTTTGATGATACAACAGAAAGTGAAATTTTCAAAAAAGCATTTGCCGTCAGAAGTGAATTTGTTCTTATGGCAAAGGGCAAAGTAAGAGAGCGTTCCTCAAAGAATTTTGATATTCCCACAGGAGAAATAGAAATTTTCGTTACGGAACTTCGTGTTCTTTCAAAGAGTGAAACTACTCCCTTTGAAATTGTGGAAAACTGTCAGACAAGTGAACTTACAAGACTTAAATACCGTTATCTCGATTTAAGACGACCTGATTTACAGAAGAATATTCTTATGCGTCATAAAATAACAAAAATCACGAGAGATTATTTTGATGAAAACGGATTTATTGAGCTTGAAACTCCCATGCTTATTAAATCTACTCCGGAAGGAGCAAGAGATTTTCTTGTTCCTTCAAGAATACATAAGGGTTCTTTTTATGCCCTTCCTCAGTCTCCTCAGCTTTATAAACAACTTTCAATGGTTGCGGGATTTGACAGATATATGCAAATTGCACGTTGTTTCCGTGATGAAGATTTGAGAGCAGACAGACAGCCTGAATTCACACAAATTGACTTTGAAATGTCTTTTGTTGATATGGAAGATGTTCTTGAAATCGGCGAGGGATATATTACACGTGTATTTAAAGAAGCTCTCGGTATTGATATCGAACTTCCCATAAAACGTCTTACATATAAAGAGGCTATGGAGCGTTACGGAAGTGATAAACCGGATACACGGTACGAAATGGAACTTGTTGACATTAGTGATATAGTTAAAACCTGTGGTTTCGGTGTATTTACTTCTGCTATTGAAGGCGGCGGAAGTGTCAGAGCAATTAATGCAAAGAAAGCATTTTCCGTTTTAACGAGAAAAGAAATAGATAAACTTACCGAATTTGTCAGAGGTATCGGTGCAAAGGGACTTGCTTTTGAAAGAATCGGTGAAGACGGAAATGCATCCTGTTCTTTTGCCAAATTTATGACAGAGGATGAAATGAAAGCAATCAATGATAAGGTCGGAGCGGAAAACGGTGACGTTATTCTTATTATCGGTGATGTTAAAAATTCCATCGTTCTTTCTGTATTGGGTGCATTAAGATGTGAGGTTGCCAAAAAACTTGATATTATTCCGAAAGGAAAATATAATTTCCTTTGGATAACCGAATTTCCTTTCTTTGATTGGGATGAAGATACAAAGCAATGGGTTGCAATGCATCATCCCTTTACTGCTCCCATGGATGAATGTATTGATTATCTTGAAACGGATAAAGCGAAGGTAAGAGCAAAAGCATATGACCTTGTTCTTAACGGTATTGAACTTTCAAGCGGTTCGATACGTATTACAAATCCCGATCTTCAAAAGAGAATGTTCTCACTTCTCGGTTTAAGTGATGAAGAAGCTTATGCAAAGTTCGGTTATCTTACGGATGCCTTTAAGTTCGGTGCGCCTCCCCACGGCGGAATGGGAATAGGTCTTGACCGACTTGTAATGCAGATGTTGGGCTGTGAAACATTGAGAGATGTAATCGCTTATCCGAAGGTACAAAATGCAAGCGAACCCATGACGGAATGTCCGTCGGTTATTGACGACGCACAGTTGCAGGAGCTTGGCATAGCGGTAGAAAAAATCGAAGAATAAAAAACAAAAGTCGTTACTGAATTTATCAGGTAACGGCTTTTACTTTTTCTGAGGAATAAATATAATATTTATCAGATTTATTTTTTAATGTAATTTTTATTATAAATGAGGGTTCCGGTTCAACGGTGTTTCCGTCTTTATTTTGAGAGTAGTTTTTATTATCTAAACAACCGACATATAAAATGATATTATTATTTTCTTTTGTTGTTTTCAGTAATTGTCCGGAATATTTCGGTGAAAGATTTGTTATGGGAACGATGTAACTATCGTTATTTTTATCGTATTCAAAGGAAAAATTATCAGATTTTATGCTTTGATTTTTATCAATTTTTTTGTTAAAAAGATTATAAAATTCCTGCTCGATTTTTTCTGAAGGAACAGATATTTTTCCGTTAAAATATTCGTATTTATTTTTGTTTTTTTCATTATTTAAAAAGGACCATATTCCGATAAAAATTTTATCTTGATTTTCAATTCCTGTTTTTTCATTGTAATTAAACAATTCGTCCGATACTAATGCAAAATAATATTTGCTGTAATCATCCGCCTGTGCAATTACTTCATTTGTAATATTTTTTACAGTTGAATATTCAATTTTTTTCTCGTTTTTCGGGTATAAAATTGAGATCAAAACGGCTACGATTATCAATAAAACAGGTAATGAAAATTTTTTGCTTTTTTTAAAATTACAGAAGTTTGATTTTCTGTATTTTTTTCGTTTTCTTTTTAAAACCAAAGTGCATCCGATCATTTTTTATTCTCCGAAAATCAATCTGACTATAAATGCAGACATAAAAAAACTTGTAAAATCAGCAAGTAATCCCGATATAAGAGTATGTCTTGTTTTCTTAATTCCCACCGAACCGTAATATACGGTAATTGCATAGAAGGTGGTTTCCGTTGAACCCATCATAACGGAGCTGACACGTCCGATAAAGGAATCGGGACCGAATTTTGTGAGCAGGTTTTCATACAAAGATAAAGCACCGCCTCCCGAGATCGGATTTAAAACAGTTAAAGGCATTATTTCCTTAGGTATTCCGGTTTTTTCCGCAATGGGAGAAAGAACATTTACAATAACATCAAGCGCACCTGAATTCTGAAGCATGGATATAGACATTACAAGTCCCACAATGGAGGGAAGAATATGACTGACGGTAATAAGGCCCTCTTTTGCTCCTTCAATGAAGCAGTCAAATACTTTTATTCCTCGGATAAATCCGAAAACGACCGTAAAAACTATTATTGACGGCAGAACAAAAGCCCCTATAATTTTCATTATGTTTTTCTCCTTTTTTTAAAGGGTAGAAAATCAGATTTTGAAATTGTTGATTTTATCTTTATTTTTGATAAAAGTTTTGCGGAGATTATACCCACTGATAAAGATAAAAATGTGCTTATCCATGTTGCCGGAATTATTTCCATGGGATTTGAACTTCCGTATTGAGTACGCAGAGTGGCAACGGTGGTGGGAATTATTCTCATAGCGGCGGAATTCATTACAACAAAAACTATCATATCGTTTGTAGCCACAAGGGGATTACTGTTTTCCTCCTGCATTCTTTTCATGGCTTCAAGTCCCAAGGGTGTTGCTGCGTTTCCCAGTCCTAAAAGATTTGCAGTAACATTCATTGATATTGCTTTTGATGTGGGTGAATTTTTTTCGACGTTTGTAAAAAGATGTGAAAAAACAGGATTTAAAAATTTACTTATTGCAGAGGTTAATCCGGATTTATCGGCGATTTTCATAATACCGCCCCATAGACACATCATACCGAGAAGTTTTATGCAAAGTGTAATTGCATTTTGTCCTCCTGTTACAATCGAATCGGATAACAACTGCATATTTCCGTTAAATATTGCACAGATGAATGAAAAAGCAATCATCATTGTCCAAACATAATTCATCATTTTAACACACCTCATAGATTATTATGATTTTTCGGAATAAATATTACATTAAAATACTTGACAAATTTGTTATATTATGATATTTTAATAAGAAAAAGAGAATATATTCTCGAAAAGAGGAATGGGAAATGAACGTAACAAGAAAAATAGATGATCTCGGAAGAATAGTTATTCCTAAGGATTTCAGGAAGAAACTTGATATAAATAATCCCGGTGATGAAGTTCAGGTTTATGCCGAAGCGGATAAAATTATTATTAAAAAGAATAAACCCTGCTGTGTTTTCTGTTCATCACAGAAAAATTTAACAGAGTTTAATGAAAAAATGATTTGTGAAAAATGTTTGAAAAATATTAAGAATATATAATTATAAAAATCAACAGAGCATATTTGAAGTAACTATCAAATATGCTCTGTTTTTTTGATTTTACTTATTTATTTTTACTGTTACAACATTGCTTGTTGCACTTTTAAATGAACCGTTAAAAGCGATTATGCAGTAATCATAGTTTTTACCGGCGGTAACGTTTTTATCTGTATATGAAGTACCTGTAACCGTGGCGATTTTGGTATAACTTTTATCTGTACTTAATTTGCGGTAAATACCGTAATTTTTTGCACCGCTTATTTTATTCCATGAAATTTTAACCGGTTTATTTGCGGAGGATACCTTACAGGTAGGTACTGATAAGAATGTAATTTTCAATCCCGTCTTATTGTATCCGCCGTAGGTTGAACCTTTGTA
>JAZUKF010000224.1:0-7209 GCA_045643165.1 Acutalibacteraceae bacterium
AAAAAAGGCTGTTGAAACGTAAAACAATGTTCGTTTCAACAGCCTTTTTATTACATTTCTTACATCAGGTCGCAGATTTTATTTGAAAAATCAACGGGATTTTCGATGCTGATACCTTCAATGAGAAGAGCCTGGCAGTAGAGGATGTCGGTATATGCTTTAAGTTTTTCTTTATCCCTTTGGTAAAGGTCGGTGAGGGTGGAGAAAATCTTATGATTTGCATTGATTTCAAGGATTTTTTCCGCTTTAACTTCACGGTCATTGGGCATGGCGTTGAGAACTTTTTCCATTTCCAATGAAAGTTCACCCTTTGTGCTTAAACATACCGGGTGGGATTTAAGTCTGTTTGACGGTTTAACGGATGTAACCTTATCGCCGAGACATTCCTTCATATATTCAAGCATTTCTTTGCTGTCGTCTGTTTTCTTTTTGATTTCTTCCGTTTCTTCCTCTGTGTCAATTCCCAAATCGTCGGATGAAATCGAACGGAATTCCTTATCCTCATATTTTGCAAGGATTTTCAATGTAAACTCGTCCACGTCGGCGGTGAGATAAAGAATTTCATATCCCTTGTCAATGATGGCTTCCGCCTGAGGAAGTCTTGCGATTTGCTCGGCACTTTCACCGCAGGCATAATAGATATATTTCTGGTCTTCTTTCATTCTGCCCACATATTCGGCAAGGGTAACTTCTTTATTTTCCAGGCTTGAAACGAACATAATCAAGTCTTGCAGGAGTTCATTCGTGGAACCGTAACCGCTGTACAGACCGTATTTGAGTTGAAGCCCGAACTCCTTATAAAACTCGTTATACTTTTCTCTGTCATTGTTGAGCAAAGAAACAAGTTCCGTTTTGATTTTCTTTTCCAGCCTTGAAGCGATAAGTTTAAGTTGTCTGTCATGCTGGAGCATTTCTCTTGAAATGTTGAGAGAAAGATCCTGAGAATCAACAAGACCTTTAACGAAACCGAAATAGTCCGGGATAAGATCCTTACAGCAATCCATGATAAGCACACCGCTTGCATAGAGTTTAAGACCTTTTTCATAATCTCTGTTATAATAATTGTAAGGTGCTTTTGAGGGAATGAAAAGCAGTGCGTTATATGTTGCGGTACCCTCTGTCGAGGTGTTGATAACCTTTAAAGGTTTGTTGTAATCGCTGAAATTCACTTTGTAGAATTCGTTATAATCATCTTCGGAGATCTCGTTTTTATTTTTTCTCCAAAGGGGAACCATACTGTTGACGGTGGAAATTTCGGTATATTCCTCAATTTCGTCCTTTGTACCCTCTTTTATTTTAGTATGGGTAGTTTCCATTTTAATGGGATAACGGATATAATCGGAATACTTTTTGATAAGTCTTTGGATCGTATATTCATTGAGGAAATCGGAATAATTTTCTTCCTCCGCATCCTCTTTGATTTTGAGGATAACGGTTGTACCGTGGCTTTCCTTTTCGCAGGGTGTAACGGTATATCCGTCCAACCCGTCGGAGAACCATTTATTTGCTTCATCAGAGCCGTAAGCCTTTGAAATGACCGTTACTTCACTTGCCACCATAAATGCGGAATAGAAGCCTACGCCGAATTGACCGATAATATCAATATCTTCCTTTTTCTCAATATCATTTTTGAAACTGAGGGAACCGCTTTTTGCGATGGTACCCAGATTGTTTTCAAGTTCATCCTTATTCATACCGCAGCCGTTATCGGAAACGGTAACGGTACGCTCACCGTCATCAACTGAAATGTTGATGGCAAAATCATCTCTGTTCAAACCTGTATTACCGTCGGAAAGAGCATGATAATAAAGTTTGTCGATAGCGTCGCTTGCGTTGGAGATAATTTCACGCAGGAATATTTCCTTGTGAGTATATATTGAGTTAATCATCAAATCAAGAAGTCTTTTTGATTCTGCCTTAAACTGTTTTTTAGCCATAAATTACACCTCGAATTTTAACATTTAGCACTCTCGACTTCCGAGTGCTATAATACTATATCCAATATTTGTTAAACATTATCATAATAATTGTTAACTAATTGTAAAGATGTAAAATTCAGGTTGAGTTATGTTCGGAAAAAATTTTTTTAATAAAAGCACTTGTAATAATGGAAACAATATGTTAAAATGGGAAAAATAGACAATGTTTGTTTTTTATATCATTTACTTAAAGAAAGTGGGTAGATTTATGAAAAAGAAAATTTTGAGCCTCGTGCTCGCAGTGCTGACGGCATTATCCGCTGTCACGATTTTTACGAGTGTCGCATCGGCGGCAGATGTAACACCGGGGGATCTGTGTTCTATGGATTTTGAAACCGATCCGGCTACTGCCGGTTGGACTTCTGTTGACAACGACGGTGACGGTTACAACTGGATACTCGCCAGTGGTGGTTATAATGGAAGTATTTGCATAGGTTCAAAGTCTTACATAAATGAGGGGTACATAAAACTTGATACTGACAACTGGCTTTTCTCTCCGCCTATTAGTATTCCCTCATGCGGTGCTGTTATCAGTTGGTATGATTATTCATTTGACGAAGACTATCCGGATGCTTATACGGTTTATGTCGGTGAAACGGCTACAGCTTCCGTGTACGATAAAGACAGCAATCCTACCGGAATGAAGGTTCTGCATGAAGAGCGTTTTGCATCGACTTCGCTTGACTGGGAAAATGTTACCGCTGAACTTTCCGCAGCGGAATATGGCGGAAAGACTGTTTATATTGCTTTCCGACATAAACAGTTTGATGGACTTGCAATGGGAATTGATCATTTTACGGCAACGTCAAAAGAAGCATCATCTTATTACCATTTCAATTTTGATTCAGATCCGACCACTAAAGGCTGGATAAATATGGATGTCGACGGAGACGGAAATATATGGAATTGGTTGCCGGATCAAAATCGTATGCAGTCCGTATCCTGGTCTGAAGCAACAAAAACACTTGACCCGGATAACTGGCTGCTTTCACCCAAAATTACCATTCCCGCAGGCGGTGCGGAAATCAGTTGGGATGTAGTATCCGGCAGTGGGTCATATTCGGATCATTACGGTGTCTTTATCAGTAGTACTACCGATCCGAAGGATGCAGTTCAGATTTATGACGGAACAGCACCTCTAAAAGGCAGCGCCGACACACAACGTTCGGTTATAGTCCCCAAAGATTGGAACGGAAAGGATTGTTATATTGTGTTCCGTCATTTCCAATCGCGTGATAAGTGGAGTTTTTCTATCGGCGATTTCAAAGTTTCAAAACCGTCATTTCCCATTACTAACGATAGACCGCAGAACAATTCACAGTCTAACAACGGTTACCTTGTCATTGATAACCTTTCTGCCGCAGAGGGTGAAACCGTTACCGTTACGGTTGTACCGAACAATAATTGTAAACTCGAAGACAATAGTCTGAAAGTAACTTTCAACGACGGCGTAAGTGATCAGACAATCTACCCGACGGCTTCTCAGACTGAAGGAAAGTATACTTTTACCATGCCTCCCTATGCCGTTACGGTTACGGCTGTGTTTAAGCCTCTCCACACCCACAATCTTGTAAAGGTCAACGGTCAGACTGCAACTGAATCAACAGCCGGTCATAAAGATTACTATGAGTGTAAGGATATCGATGATGCTTGTCATAAGTATTTTGAAGATGCGACCGGACTTGTTCCGATTGAAGACCTTGCAACATGGAAAACACAGTCCGGTAAAGGTTATATTCCCAGCGGTAATGAGATCACAGCGGCAAAAACTGCAGCAAAAGCGGCACTTGATGCTGAGAATGCAAAAGATCCGCTGATTGATGATTCTGTCTTGGTTAACGGAAAATCAGCGATTGATAGAGCGAACACCATTGAAGAGATCGATGAGCAAAGGTTTTATGCTCTCATGCTGATAGGTATGCAACAGTCAATGGAACTTTCAACGGCTAAACAACAGGCAGAACAAGCACTTGATAACGAAGAAGCACTGGAACCTTTGGAAAGTAAGTCTTCTGTTTTAGAAGGTAAAAGCAATATTGGAAACGCTTCGACCAAAGCAGAGGTTGCAAGTGCAAAGAATGATGCAATTAACAAGATCCAGTCAGAACAGCCCAGCAGACTTGCAGCGGCAAAAACTGCGGCAAAAGCGGCTCTTGATGCTGAATATGCAAAAAATCCCATTAAGGATGAAGCTGCTCTTAATAATGCAAAAGCTGAAATTGACAATGCCACAAACCTTGAAGCAATCGAAAATGCAAAGACAAAAGGTGTTGAATCAATAGTTTCTGCAAAATGTCCTAAGTGCGGTAATGTTCATGAGGATAATTTATTAGGTAAAGTTAAATGTGTTGCTGTCAGAACTGTACAGGTGATAGTTAAAGCAGTAAAGACTGTTGTTAACGCTATTAAAAAATTGTTTAAATAAACAAAAGAAACAGCAGTACAATAAATCTTAAAAATGTAAAGCGAGTCGAAACACCGAAAGCAGTGTAACGGCTCGCTTTTTGTTTTGACAAATAAAGTCGGTTTGTTATTTTAAGTGCCTGCTCTATGGGGATTTTTTTCGGAGTCCGGTTATTTTTATCAAAAGTCTGTTG
This sequence comes from Acutalibacteraceae bacterium, assembly GCA_045643165.1. Classification (GTDB taxonomy): domain Bacteria; phylum Bacillota; class Clostridia; order Oscillospirales; family Acutalibacteraceae; genus SIG575. The sequence continues at coordinate 4,577 of JAZUKF010000224.1, forward strand.
TAAATAAATCGGTATTGTGATATACTCAAAAAGATAAAAAGAAAGCGGTGAAAGATATGAATGTTTTCACGAGAATAACAGCATTTTTTATGTCTGTGATTGTATCAATCGGCGGTTTGCTTTTGATTTTTAAACCGAAAATTCCCGAAGCGAAATCCGTCAAGGAACTTTCAGAAATCAACTGCGGATTTAAAAAGCCTCCTGTTGCGGACGAGGTGTATGTTATTGAAATGTCCAAGATAAAACAAACGGAACTCGACACGGTGATATGTTTGCAGGGACTTGCAAACAGAGGGAAAGCACAGATTGTTATTGTAAATAATCATATAACCAATACATATCTTGATTATATCGAAAAAAGCGGAACAAAACTTGTCAGAACAGATGACAAAGGTAACGGGTGGACTCTTCCGCTTTTGATTGAAAAGTTTAAGGATTGTATAAAAAATTCAGGTTATGTTCTGTACCGTAATTCCGAGTTTGCAGAAGGGCTGAATACAGCCTGCAACTATGCTACCGTTAAAGGCTGGCTTGCAATTCCCGAAGAACTTAAAACCTTTGCGGATAACTGCGGACTTAAAATGATGAAGGATATATCCGATGAAGAGTATGATTATAAATTTCTTGAAAAATTCTTTGATGAATATAAAAATGAATTCAGCGATAAAGGAATTATTCATGTAAAAACAACTGCGAAAGGGATGCGTGATTTTGCAATTCAGCAGGGAATGTTTATCTGCTATACCGAAAACAATAGGAACGGTCAGCGTTTTCTTAAAAAAGTGCTGAACGGTATCGGAGAAAACGGTCTTGTTATGGGTTGGTGTGAACAGGAAAAGCATTTTGTAGAATTTGTGTCAAAGTTGGGTTATTCTGTTTCCGCCTCGGATCATTGTTATAATATCAGCGTTCTGAATTGTTTTGACTGTGATTTTTCACTTCCCGAAAAGCAGAAAAAAATCACTCCGAAACCCGATAAGCATTATATTTCACTCGTTTTCTCGGACGGTGATAATATTCAGGTTATGGAAAACGGTTTCAGCGAATATTATCAATATCTTTCCCTTAAATGTGATTATCCGGTAACATGGGGATTTCCCTGCATCTGTCAGGATATTTGTTCTGTTACGACAAATACTTTCTATTCCGACGCAGGCAGTAAGACGGAGTTTATAGCAGGTCCGTCGGGTATCGGCTACGCTCTTCCCTCTGTGTTTGAGGAAAAAAGTATGGATGAATATACAACTCAGACCGCCGCCGCAATGCTTAAAAGCGGATTGAGAATCGTAACCCTTCTTGACGATAAACCTTCCCCGATTAAAACCGCATCATTTGTGAGAAAATTTGATTATTATTCCAGATTTGATAATATTGACGGCGGAATAATTTTCCTTGATCCCGACATGTACAGTGCAGGTGAGGGCAGAGTATGGTTCAGCCACGGTAAGCCTTTTCTTACTGTCAGAAAAACTCTGTGGTCATCCGACGGTCATGACGGAATAACCGATGAATGGATGAAACAACAGGCGGCGGAGATAAATTCTTACGTTGCGGATAATCATTCCATTGACGGCTACTCTGCAATTTGCGTTCATGCATGGTCGGTAACGCCGGAAAAACTTGACGAATTAGTAAAACTTCTTGATGACCATATTGAAATAGTTTCTACATCTCAACTTATCGCAATGATAGGGGAAAATGTCAGATAATTATAAAGACTTTCGGAGGTACGTGAAATGAAAAACAGTTTTAAAAAAATAATTTCGGTCATTCTCTGCACATTTCTTTTTGCAAACAGTTGTATTCTTACCTTTGCGGCAGAAGATAAATCTTTATTCAGCGTTGAAATTTCATCCGATAAAACCGATTACCTGAAAGGCGAAACGGCACAATTAAATGTTACGCTGAAAAACAACAGCCTTGCGGATTTAGGCGATGTGCTTGTATGGTATGAGTATGAAGCGGGGGATACATTTCTCACACCTGCGGAGTGCGAAAATATATATGAAAATATGACGGCCGGTTCATTTGATTCGGATAAATTCAGACTGAATGAAACGGATACCGTTACAAAAATCGGAGAGTCTGCAAAAACAAAATTCGGCAGAAACCTTGTTACAAAACTTATTCACCTGTACGGAAAAATTGCAAAAACCGTAAGGATTATTGAAATGAAATTTACGGATTTTCCGAAAAATCTTTTTTCTCCCGCAAAGGAAACGAAACTTGGAAGTTACAGCATAAATTATGACGGAACGAAAGTTGACGTAACATTTTTTGCAAGGTACAGAAGAAATATTTCATCGGGTATAAACATAAAAAAATACGGAAAAAATCCCGATAATTTTGAAATTACCGGGCAGATAAAAGCAGATAAAAAGAACAGCGGAATTATATTTTCCTCTGTGATTAAAGAAAAAGGTTTTGACGGAAATTTGTTTTACATAAACGTCGTCAGAAAAACAGCCCGACTGTTCACCGGTACAAATGATATTTATGTAAAAGCCTCCGAGAAAAAAGTTGATATCAAATCGGGTAAAGTTTATGATTTTAAACTGCTTTATGATGAGGGCAGATTGAAAGCATATTTGTATAACAACCCCCTTGATAAAGAACCTTATCCGCTGTTTGAC
>JAZUKF010000225.1:0-2394 GCA_045643165.1 Acutalibacteraceae bacterium
CCTTACGGTCCACAGAAAATATTTTGAATAATTATAAATACAAAAGAGCACTACTATGAATATTGTTAAAGAACAGAACGCTACGGTAAAGACCATCGCTCTTGAGGGACGACTTGATACCACGACAGCACCTCAGTTTGAAGCGGAAGTAAAGGATCTTGAAGGGATCACGGAGCTTTACATCGACTTTGCGAAACTTGAATACGTTTCCTCTGCCGGACTTAGAGTAATCCTTTCGGCACAGAAAACAATGAACAAGCAGGGCAAAATGGTCATAAGAAATGTAAATTCCGAAATTTCCGAAGTATTTGAAATTACCGGATTTTCGGATATACTTACGGTAGAATGAGACAAAAGGGACTGTTGAAACGTAGTTTTCGACAGTCCCTTTCGTTCGCTAAATATTGGGAAATCTGCAATATTGATTTCCGGTGTGTCGAAATGTCGATAATACGGTACAGAGAAAGACGTGCTAATAAAAGTCAAGACCTAAAATAAAAAAAGTTGGGTATCAAAAAATGGGTATAAGGAAAAGACCGCCACGAAGGAGAAATTTTTCGAGCCGGTCGGATGCAAACAGGGCGAAAGCACAGAAGTGCTTTGCCGCCTGAACATTATACCGATAGTGCGTTGTCAACATACAAAAATTTCAGAATGGTAATTCCGAATTTTTTGTAAACTTGCCTTGCAAGTTCAAGTGTTGACAAGGGGAAATTGTGTGGCGTTTTCAGAGTTATCAAGGCATTGCTTTACTTTTGCATAATAAATCCGCAGAAATTTGTTAGCAGCCGCAATCATGTAAACCTTATACGGCTTTCCCTCGGAACGCTTCTTGTCAAGATATTGAAATACCGGTTCATCGGCAGGACAGTTTTGAAGGAATACGGTCATTATCTGAAATAAGGTTTTACGAAGATCACCGGAGCCGCGTTTTGAAATGCTTCTTGAATTAACATCTACTGTTCCGGATTGATTCGGCGGAGGATCTATCCCTGCAAAACCGACAAGTGCTTTCTTGCTTTCAAAACGATAAAGATCCCCGATTTCTGCAATAAGCTGAGAACAATAGACCAAACCTACACCGTACAAATTGCGAACAGTTTCATATTCAGGAAGCATAGAAGAAAGCAAATCCATTTCATTGCGGTAAAAAGCCAAACTTTCTTCAATGTTGTTAAGTTGAGATATGGCACTCTGGATAAGATGTTTTGTAGCGTCATTTTTCGGGAAAAGTCCGACATTACCGCAAGAAGCGGCATATATGTCAAAGGCTTTATCTGCACTGAAATTGTAACCGTTTTTTCTGCACCAGTTATGGTACTTTTCAGTAAATGCTTTTACGGATGTATTGTTTACACACTCGCAATGCCAGAATTTCAGAGCAAAGTCAACCCATTTTTCATGACCGTCTGTTTTCCTTGCCGGTGTAGTGAATAACCGATTGACATTGGGAAAAGTATTGTCAATCAAAGAGATCAGGTTATTCTTAACTGCATTTTTCAGTTTGTTGAGTTGATTGTACTGACGGTTATACACCTTCAGCATCCGCCGAATGTCGTCTTCTGGGATGAACTTCCTTAAATCAAGCCAATGCTCAAGACCCCAATTTGCAATCTTTACTGCATCCTTTTTATCGGTCTTAACTTTTCTTACCGTTGTTTTTCCGTCATAGCGATTTATGAGGATCGGATTGACGGTGCAAACAAATATCCCTGCATCATGGAGGTACAAGGCGACCGGATCACCGTATCTGCCTGTATTCTCCAAGATAACCTTTGTCTCACCCGGAAGGCTTTTCAAAAACCTTGCCAGTTTATTGAGTTCACTTTCGGTGTGGGCAACTTCAAAGGGTTCAGCTACCACAACACCGAGGGGTTGCATGACTGCGATCATGCTTTTCCCTTTGGAAATGTCAATTCCTACTGCGTTCATAATGATTCTCCTACATTTTGTATTTGCGTGATGGTGTCCATCCTTTACCCATTGCCGATTCAATCTGTTTGGTGACGCGAACATGACGGTAATACCGTGGTAGCTCTACCTGCTGAAACCGAACGCTGTAATGGAAGGATGGTTGACTGTCTTTCGTCACGTGCGTAAAGCACAAGGAGGTGATCGTCAAACCATTTCGCCCTTCCATTATAGCTTTGGAATGAGAACGAATAAAGCACACCCGGCTGGTGTGCTTTACCCGGCAAATATATTGTAACAGGAGGAAACAAATGGACCAGAAAAAAATAGGTGTTTTTCTAAAGGAACTCCGTAAGAAAAAAGAAATGACACAGGAACAAATTGCGGAGCAATTCAATGTTTCGAGCAGAACAGTATCTCGTTGGGAAAATGGGAATAATATGCCTGATTTGGACATTTTAATTGAAATATCAGACTATTATG
>JAZUKF010000226.1:0-25297 GCA_045643165.1 Acutalibacteraceae bacterium
GAATTTTTCAGTTCCACTGTCTTCGAGTCCACCACGCGGCTGTGACAGTACGGACACCACGACTTCGGCATCCGTCTCCGCCCGTCGTCGATTCTTGTTCCGGTCAATCGCCCCACCTCCGTTTCAAATATTTGTTCGGCAGAAACAAACAAATGTTCTGTATCGTATTATATCAGAACGCTCGTTTCGTGTCAATACATATCGAAAAATATTTTGAATATTTTTGTGGGAGGAGGGAAGATTCAGCCAAAACAAAACGGCGGAGATTTTCCTCTGCCGTTGTTATTTTCCCATTTCTTTCTGTTTGTTTATCGCACAACCCACCGCGTACATTTTTGAGGAATCGTTTTCGTCCTGCAACAATTCCTTGATTCGTTTGCGTATCTCGCGGATCGCTTTCTCGACCTCGCGCGTCGTGCTTCCTGCCTTGATCGCTGAGGCGGCGTAGTTTGTGATCGCAATGCAGTCTTCGTCGGACAAATTGTCCTGGCTCATCATTCTGCCGATCTGTTCGAGCACGCCGTTCCTGCCGTATGCTTCCTGGTTCTCAACATCCATAAACCAGAGCAGCTTCCCATCCGGAATATTGTCGGCGTATCTGTCAATCAAATCCGCGCCGTCCATTGCGTATTTGTAATTGACAGCCGCGCGGTGTGTGTTTTTCTCTTTTTCAATAAAACCGGCGTCGACTTTCGGGCGACCGGGTTTCCGCTTTTCTTCCATAGTTTTCCTCCTTTGACAATAATGGTAGCTGCTACCATTATTGCACTGGTCAACAAAAACTGGACATTGGGTGCCATTCAACTGGACAGAACGTGGGATAAAAGAGACACAAAAAAAGATCAGAAACAAACAATCAAGCTAAAGCAGATAGTACGTTTGTCACTCTATATTCACATATCAAAAGATGTGACGCCGTTACTTTGTTTTTGATTTTTCAATATTACGTTGAATATATCCCCCAAAAAATAATACTAAATGGTTTTTCTTGTCCGGCGGATTTAACACTGATGTTATTAGAAGTATTTGTTTTTCTTCTTAACCTTTTTATGCATATTTGAGTAAAAAATTGCTTGAAATTTGATGTTTTTTGTGCTAATATTTAAATATGATATTTGAAAAATATGTACGTACAGGGGATATCATGAATATAATTTTGACAACATTAAGTCTCAGCGGAGGCGAAAAAGGGTTAAACTTCTATTATATTGGCAACAAGATCTGTTCGGGGATACAGCAACAGGAACCCGGCACAAAATACATCATGTCAAATTGTAAGATCGATAAAATAGTTATATCCGGTTCATCTGACACAGTAAATGAGAAAAAAGAAATAGAAAAAAGTAGGTTATCCGAATGGAAAGATAAATCCGGCGATATGGATGTGCTCAACATTTTTCTTTCCAGAATTGCATCTTTTTATTATTACGGAGAAAAAGAAGAAGATTTTGATACAATATCGGATGAAGCTCGAAGATATGAAAAGTTTGTACCAATAAAAAATGATAAAGATATCGAAGTTGTTTTTGTTCCTGATATCGACCAAACAGGAACTTATAATATTATCGCGCTTTTGAACGAATTACAGGGAGACAATGATAATACCTCAAATATTTACATGGACATCCAGGGCGGAAAAAGAACTCAGATATATATAAATAATTCAATATTGCAATTGTTGGGAAAGAAAGCATCGACATATAACACAAATCTAAAAATGGTGGTTGCGACGAATTATAAGCCAGGAGCGAAACTTCACGAGATCGTCAATGAAACAGATAAGTACAAAATTGTGGATCTTATATCGGGAATGAATGCGTTTTTCAGTTATGGTAAAGCAGGCATTCTCAAGGAATATATCACCGGACTAAAAGTAAAAAATAAAAAAGTTGATTCTTTGATAAACGCAATGCAGGATATTGATAACGCAATATCTTTCAGCAGGATCTCAGCCGAAAGAGCGAATGATGAAGAAAGCAACGTGGAAATCGATCTGAAAACGGCTGTTAACAATCTGAAAAATGTTATCAATGATTTTGATATTGATGTGTTCGCATCGGAGGAAAAAACAAGTGATGCATCGTTATACAACATTTTCAAGATACTGAAAGAGGGGATACAGGCAGATCTCGGCGATCTTCTTAATGGAGACGAGATAGATATTATTGCACTCACAGAGTGGTGCATGAGAAAAAAGAATATCATTACGGCCGCAGCGGTAATTGAAAATTATTTTCCGTCTTACTTTGTTAAGCATGGTTTGTTATATTATGCAAAAAACGAAGATGAACTTGAAAAAACAAAAAGAGTGTTTGAATTATACAAATCTACCACCGTCAATCAACAATGGTTATTTAATGATATTAATCATTTCTTTATTAAGAACTATCTTTTTATTTCAAATATAAGATTTTATAAAAAAGGAAACCTTGAACCTTTTGACGAAAAATATGTAAATAATGTTCAAAATGCTTTGAATCATCCATCTTCATATCCAATAAGCATTTATTCAGACTACGATGGGGATACAGTGTATAAAACCTTGGCTTTATACATGTTCATTTCAGATAATCGAAATTCGTTGGCTCATGGCAACAATAAAAGCAGAGTGAACTCCGCCACATTGGAAAAGTGCATGAAAAAACTTTTATTAATGGTCAAAACAATTGACATGGGAAAATGTGAGTTCATCCTGGCTGATGATGAATTGAAAGGAAAGGATATTGCCGACAAAAACAAATTGTGGACAGAAGAAATTCAAAGAGAGCTTGGCAAAAATAAAGGCTACGGAATGTTAGACTTTTATACGAAACCGTTGCTGGATAAATCATCCAACTCGAAGCCTAAATACGAGTACATTCCCGATCTCTTTGCATTAAGCGGACTGTTGGGCTCTATATATCAGTTCAGGTCCATTGAAAAAGACGATACGGCGAAGCAGACTGATTTTTTCAATAAAAATGTTCTTTTCTCAAAAATGATGCTAGACTACTATATTTATAAAAAGAAAATAGATGAAACAGATTGCAATTATGACGTTGTCAAAAATAATAGTAATAAATCTAAATCGCAAATTGATTTTGATGATAAAAAAACGATCCAACAAATAAAAAGTAGTCTTAAAACGTATGATGATTTCGTCGAGTTGTCTCAGCACCTTGTCAGCGAAGAAATATTCAGAGAATATATCGCTGAAAAAAAGCAAGAGTTTCAGGCAGAGGCCGATTCAATGAACTGCAATTCCAGTACTATAAAAATCCATGATATCTTTTATTACTATAAAAACTGTAATGAAACCGACAATTCAATAAAAAATATGATACTGTATTGTATATCGGAGAAGTGTGAAAAAAAGGACGATTATCTGAAAGAAATTATAGATTTGTACGATAATAAAAAAAGACAGTAATACTTAGGGGGGTGGTATGGAAAACGGTGGAAAGATTCTCGCTTTGTACGATTTTGCATCAAAGCAAAAATTTATTTATTCAACTTCAAAGATCAAAGAGATTTCCGGTGCTTCCATGCTTCTTTCGCAAATGTTCAAAAAGTTTGCAGAGATGTGCGGAATAAGATATGACGTGAACGGAACGTTCGATATTGAGAAATTTGAACAAACCCGCACAGAAGCCGAGGTGCTGTACGATGGCGGCGGAAGTCTGATGGTGGTTTTTAAGGATCAGAATGCATATATAAAAGCAAACAGAATCTTTTCCGAGTTTTTGCTTAAAAATGTGCCGGGTCTCTCACTTATTGCCTGTGCAGTCCCACTGGAAGACGATTTTGAGATAACTAAGAAAAAACTATTTGCAAAAAACAAAGAAAATAAAAACAGATATCCTGCGTTTGATGTAACAGCTGTTATGCCGTTTACGCAAGTAGACACTGAAAATTTTTTGCCTGTTGTGAAAAAAGAAAATAAGCCGCAGGAACTCTCACTGTCTGCTGATCGAGTAGCAAAAAGAAAAGCATTCGACAATCTGAAAGAATATTCTTCTCTTGATTCGATGGATGAAGGACTGTTTGCTGTTGTATACATTGATGGAAATTCAATGGGGAAAAAGTTGATGAGTTGTAGTCACACAGACATAAATGAAGGTGTGAAAAGACTCAGAGAGTTTTCGAGAAGTGTAAACAAGTTTTTTGTAGAAGAACCGTATAAAATAATCAAAGAAAGCGTTGGAACAGAATCTTTCAGAGAAATTATTGGCGGTGGAGATGAAATTACTTTTATCTGCAAAGCTGAATCAGCTTTAAAGCTGGTCAAAAAATATTTTGAGGTCTTAAAAAAAGAAAAAATGATAATTTCAGGAAAAGAATACATATGTACATCATGTGCCGGGATTTCAGTTTTTCACGCAAAGACCCCGTTCAACATTGCGTACGAGCTGGCAGAAGCTGCCTGCGAATCGGCAAAAGACAGAGCGCATAAAAAAGACGGAAACTATTTGGACTTTTACTATGCACACGGAAGTGTGACTGATAATTTTGATACGTTGAGAGAACGTGATCAGGCAAAAGTGACCGCAAGACCTTATTCTATTGAAGAAATAATCGGAATGGAAACGAACGGTCTTTTGCGTGTTCTCAGAAACGCAGGGAGATCCAATGTCAAGGCTCTAGGTGCGGCTGCGCAGGTCGATCGTAACAAATACAGATATGAGGTCGAAAGAGTAAACGGATATCTGCCGAAGAATTCGGATAAACTTTCAGACGACGAACAAACCATGAAGATAGTATATGATATATCGGAATTTTTCGATTTGTGGTTTGCAAAGGGAGAACAGTAATATGAAACGATCAGTTGAAATTACGCTGAAATCCGATCTTTGTGCGGGAGTCGGAAAGTATTACGCGGCAATGATAGACCTTGATACCGCAATCGACGAATACGGGATACCTTTTATCCCTTCCAAGAGAATAAAAGGTGTATTACGCGAAATTGCAAGTGTTATTCTGGGTTTTGACAGTGATAAGATCGACAGAATGTTTGGTGTGCCTGGTATATCATCATCCGGCAGTGTGAGAATAGGTGACGCCGTAGTGGAAGATTATGAAGCGATGATAGATGATATCCGTACTCACAACTACCCTCCGGCTCTTGTTACGTCTGTATTTTGTTCTATACGTATGCAATCCGCTATGGAGAATGATATTGCAAAAAAAGGCAGTTTGCGTTCCGTACGGGTAGTGAATCGCAAAAATCCTATGAAGAATGAAGAAATGAAATTCTATGCGGATATTGAATTCAACGACGGTGATTTGAACGATATTATCGATCTGTTCAAAGGTTTGAGAAATATTGGGTATCATCGCAACCGTGGACTTGGTTCTGTAATATGCAAAGTAATTGAACAAGAAAAAGCATTTGATCTGCCTGAAATGCCATTTGATAAAACAAAGGAATACATAATCAACTATACTCTATATCTTAAAGAAGACTTGATTTTTCCTTCAAATTCTTTTGACCGTTCTCTCGACTATATTCCCGGTGCATCGGTTTTAGGTGCATTCGCAGGTGCATATATAAAGAAATACGGTGATTCTGATTTTAACAGTCTGTTCTTATCCGGAAAAGTCAGATTCGGGAATCTTTATATTTCCGACAGAAGCGGGAGTTTTTTCTATCCTGCGCCTCGTTTTTTGGGGAGAATCAAAGCTACAGACGAAAATAAAGACAAGGGAATTAAAAATCCTTTGAAAGAAAATTTGACCGAAAAACAATTTAAAACGCTGAAAAACGGTTATATAAATGAAAAATACGGGCTCAAAAATGTTAAAACAGAGATAGCATATCACAATGCATTACTGTCAGAAGAGGGACTGTACATGCAGTATTGCGTTAGCTCCGGACAGTATTTTTCCGGAAGTATTATTGCTGACGGTGAAAAGATGGAAAGAATATATCCGCTTTTTGCAAAGGGGGAGCTTTCGTTCGGTAAAAGCAAGACCGCACAGTATTCCCGCTGTATTGTCACTTCTGTAAAAGTGAATGAGCACTGTGAACGGACAATAATGATCCGGAAAGGAGAAAAAACCGCATACATTTTGGAAAGCGATCTGGTTTTGCTCGATGAAAACGGAAACCACAGTGTGTCATTTGACGAAATATGTAAAGCTCTTGGTGTTGACATGAACACTGTTGATCCTTTTTCCAACATAGCGACAAGAGTCGTTTCGGGATATAACGCCAAATGGAATTTGAAAAAGCCGCAGTTTCCTGCGTATGTTTCCGGTTCTTCAATTATCTTTACAGCAGAAAAAGACACCGAATTACCCGAAAGATTTGTTATCGGAGAAAAACAGAATGAAGGGTACGGTGTTATCAGGGTTCTACCGAATGCAGATCTATTTGAAGTGACGGAAACAAGCAACATAGGTATGGAAGAAAAAAACAGTTCGGTTTTTTCCGAGAAAATCGAAGAAATCAAGAAGGAAAGTAAAAGGATAGATAAGGCAATCTTGACGGCAAATAAGATCGGGGAAAATACAAACAAAGACGGTAAGACCTATACGAGCTCGCTCAATTCAACCCAGACCAGTCGTATTATTTTAATGGCTAAAGAATCCTCGGATTATGGTGATTTCAAAAAACGCCTTGATAGCATAAAAACAAATGACGTGAAAAAAGATGCCCGGTTCTTTTTTGGTAATCTGAACGGGGACTGGAAAGACCTACAACAAGAAATAATTTTAACCCTTACTGTGAGAAAATATCAACTGAGAGGCGGAAAAAATGAATTTCGAAAGAATCTACTATAAGCTTGATATAGAATCGGAATCTCCTTTGTCAGTCGGATCGGGTGCAAACACAAATACTGATAATGATATAATTGTTGACAGCACCGGAGTACCTTTCATTCCGGCGTCATCAATTGCCGGAGTTCTAAGGCATTATCTGTCGAAAAAGACAGACAGAGTGACTGTCAATAAATTATTCGGATACATTCCCGACAGCAGAGAGGCTTACAATAGACAAAAATCCGGGGATGAAGAATATAGGAAACGTCAATCACTTATCAGGGTGTATGATGCTTTATACGTCGGCAAGGACAGTTTTTTCATAACAAACAGAGAATGTATTTCGCTTGAAAACAAAGTGGCGAAAAACAAAGCGAAATTCAATCTTGAAGCGCTTGAAGCCGGTGCTGAATTCATTTCGTATATAGAGCTATCGGATAAAAGTTATTCCGATGTGATAGAAAATGCTTTTTCGGCAATTGACAGCGGTGTGATCCGTTTCGGCTCTAAAACGACGCGCGGATATGGCAGAGTAAAAATAAAAGTAAAGAAAAAAACCATAACCGACAGTTCGGAATGGCTTGATTTTGATATGTATGATGACAAATGCTGGTCATCTGCATCGGAGATTCAACTTGACGATATATCAAAAAACACAATCAGATTGAAACTCAAATCTGTCGGAGGGCTTTCTATCCGTGTTTATTCTACTGAGCCTTGTATCTCTGGGAAGAATATGCCTGATTTCAGTACGATTTCCTTGAAAAACGGAGATCCTGTCATTCCGGGTACATCTTTTGCAGGAACGATAAGGCATAGATTTGAGGAACTTGCGGGGAAAGAAAAAACAGAAAACCTTTTCGGATTCGTTCATGACAAAAAAACGTACGGCAATAATGAAGCCTGCAAATCAAAAATCATTTTTTCGGAAAGCAAACTGAGTAATGGCGAATATAAGACTGTGACGAGAAGCGCTGTTGACCGCTTTTCAGGCAAAGTGAAGAGGGGAGCGCTTTATACAGAAAAAGCATACTTTTACGGCGAGACAGAAACGGAGATTTCTTTCACAAGAGAACCGACAAAAGACGAGCTTATGTTTCTTTCGATTTGTTTTGCCGATCTCAATAACGGGTTTATCGGTATCGGAGGATTAACATCGATCGGAAGAGGACTGTTTAATATCATAAGCATAAATGGTGTAAATGCAGACTTTTCATCTCCGAAGGAAATTTTCAGTCTCATATCACAATGTACGGGAGAAGTGCAACATGAAGATAACAGAGAATGAAATAAACGGCTATATCGAGAAATACAATTACATATTTGCTATATGGACAGACAAAGCGGATTTCACATCCGCGCCGATAGAAAATGTCGAGAAGCTCATCGAAATTCGCGCTTTTTCCTCAAAAAACGGCGAAGAAAGTGAGTTCCACGCGGTTCGTTCTGTGATTGCAGTCGATTTTCTGGGTCGTGAAATATTCGATTCGCATAACTGCTATGACGGATTTTTTGATGAGGAGCATTATCTCGATATCGACAGTAAAAAAACAGCGGATCAACATGTCAAAATCACAGTAGGCGGAGGAAAATATCATTTGCCGGATGGTGTTGATGCCGATAAAATAAAGATTCGTTTCTATATTAAATATGACGCTGAGGGTATTGCAAGAAAAGCGGATTGGCGTCTTGTCGGATTCGTTAAAGAAAGCAGGTCTACATGATCAAGGAAGGATTTGTTTATCCGTATAATTTTGTTCCGGTCACGAATAAAGGTCCGAAACGAAAAGTGCGTGAACAGGGGGCACTTACCGGATACATTGACTGTTGTATCAAGGTTAAAAGTGCACTGTTTCTGCCTGATATGAATGCCAAACTGAATAATGACGGGTATTATGACATCTACAAAATCAATAAAGAAGTTGTTATACCCGGAAGTGAGATACGGGGGTGTGTCCGGTCTGTTTTCGAAGCGATAACAGACAGCTGTTTTTCAACGATTAATCATGACACGGATAATCATGACACGGAAGAAAATTTCGGAAAATATTTACCATGCCCATGCAGAGACAACAAACCCAAATATTGTGCGGCATGCAACCTGTTTGGAACGATCAATCATGGAGCTGTCGCTTCACGAATCAGTTTTTTCGATGCAAAAGCTGAAAATGTCAGGGTTTCAGATTATTTCTATATGATCGAAGGATTGAGACAGCCGAACGCCAAAGTAAAGAAGTTGTATTTCATAAATGGCAAGATCTGGGGAAGAAAGTTTTATGTCCATTCGTCTTCTAAGCTGAGAACAATCACACAAAGAAATCCTTACGACAAATTCGATAAAGCCGTAAAAAAAGCCGTAAAAGCGATCGAAGAAGGCAGCACATTCAGCTTCAAGGTGTTTTTTAACAGTATAACACGGGAAGAACTGAATGCTCTTCGTTATGCCCTGACTTTGGGTGAAAATAATGCTGAGAGCAACTATTGTCATAAAATAGGTGCGGCAAAACCTCTCGGCGCGGGGAGCATAAAGATCACTGTCAGTGAAACAAAGCTCAGGGTCAACTCAGACGACGGCTTTTATCAGCTCACGGACGACACGTTCGATATCAAATCGGATCTGATCGATGATCCTTCTGCCGAGAATATGAAAAAAATGGCTTCTCTTCATCTTGCGGACGGGAAACGGGTACAGTATCGCTACATTGAAGAAAAAGGATATATATTGCCGACACTTGAAGAAATATGGAGGGAAAACGATGAAAATCAAATCTTTTGTCGGAGGACATGATATAAATATTTACACCGACTGTGTTTATAATCAGTCAACACGAAGATATTACGGCGGTAAGCTGATCGCAGTGATACAGTACAGCGGGAAAATGCTGTCTGCCAAGCTGTCACAGACTTGTGATGAACCGATCGATATAGACGGTGTGGAAATACCGGTTAAAACCGAAATGATATTTGTTGACGTAGACGAGATACCGCCAGAATCAGAGTGTGATTATGCTGTTGTTTCAGCCATGTATATTTCCGCCTGTAAATCTCTTGGGAAAGACACGTCACGCCTGTTGACCATAGGAGACGTTGTTGCAGATGAAAACAACAATATCATCGGATGTATGAATCTGAACAGAAACTGACATACCGGACTGCTGTCTTGACAATTTTGTAAAAAAATGTTATAATACATTCAGCGGTACTGTTCTACCTTATCCTGCAATGAGGGATTGAGACCCAATTTACTTTATCTTCAAATTCACGTTTTTAAATGACACCTTACTTATGAAAGGACATACGTATGCAACTGTTGCTTTCGTTTCACTCGGAAAACAGCATTGTTTTTCCGCTTGCGTACCGGCAATATATACAAGGTGTTGTTTACAGAGCATTGAAGCTGTCGTATGAGGAGCTGCACGACGGTGGGTACGTCTATTCAGGCAAAGCGTATAAGCTGTTCACATTCGGTCAGTTGTGCGGTAATTACACGATAAAAGGGAAAACTATATGTTTTACCGATACCGTGAACCTTGAAATAAGGAGCCACGATTCGAGAATTATTCTATCACTCATAAGGTTTTTCGAAAAAGGGTCAAAGGTCATGATATGCAGCAATTTTTTGACCGTAGTTGAATGTAGGCTGTATGATGAGCGCATCTTTTCTTCGCACGTAAAAATCAGAGCGGTATCTCCGCTCGTCTCTTATGTCACGGAAAACGATGACCATACCATTTTCTTTTCGCCGGATGACGATGAGTTTTATAGATTGCTCATGAATAATGCGAAAAGAAAATATCTGAGCTGCCATAAAACAAACGAATCCGCACCCGAAATCGAGATCACATCCGTTGGCACTCCTTTCAAAAAACAGGTTACATCGTTCAAAACCACATATATTACCGGATATCTCGGCGAGCTCTATATGAAAAGCTCACCTGAAATGATAAGTTTTCTGTACGATACCGGTCTCGGTGCAAAAAATTCTCAGGGCTTCGGTATGTTCAGCATAACCGAATTGCTAAATTAAAAATCTGACAAACAAAAAAGCATCTGTCTTCTGCATAGCAGGAACAGATGCCTTTTTGTTATTTGTTATAAGTATCAAATGCTTCTTTATACATTGTCTGGAATTTCTCGCGCAATTCAGGCGGACTTATGATCTCCGCGTGCATTCCGAATTTGAAGAAATATGCTTCCGCCTGAACGGGAGTGCACATGAAAATAAAAACGTTATGTTCGTTTTCGATTTTCTCGTATTTGGTAGGACGCAAATGACTTTGACGATGGAGTTTCTCCACGCCGATATCTGTTAGTCTTACCTTTATTTCTTCTTCGTTTCCGATCATGAACTGAACACCGCGTGAGGATAGCTTCTTTTCAAGTATGGTACATTTCTCTTTTTTCAGGAATCCGCTTTTGCTTATTTCAACATTTACCGATCGGAGTGAAGATAGTCTGAAAGAACACGGTATGATTTCAGCATCTGAATTATACGGTTTTGAATAGCCCACCAAATAGTTTGAGGTAGAGAGCGGGTCGCACAGAATCTTATACGGATAAACGCTGAAAACTTTATTCTTATATGTAACTACTTTTAACTGACACTTTTTTTCGATTGCTTCATTTGCAGAATCTGCAAAAGGCTTAAAAAATATCAGTTCTCTTTCATAAAAAGGCAGTCTTGCATACTCTTCTATGACGCTTTTTATATATTGTCCGCGTCGATCATAATAGTTGTTTTCTTCACATTCCGAGTCTCTTTCTGTCAGATAACTATAATTATCTTTTTGAAGTGAGAATTTCAGTCCTTCTCCTTTTTCATAAGAGCTGCTCTTGGCTTTGAGTTCATCCTTTCTGGCTTCGATTATTTTTTTTATTATCTTGCTTTTTGTCTTGTCTTCGGTCAAATTCTCCAAAAGAATAGAAAGCTCTCCGCTGAGCAGATTGATCTTCAAACCGATCGAAGCGTCAGCATTGCTGTAATAGTTGCGGAAAACCTCATTAATAAAACCGTTTATGCTGTCTTTCCCGAAAGCAAACATATCATTTGATAAAATCTCATATGCGAGAGGGCTGATATTCAAATGTTGCTTTTTGCTTTCTGATCCCTCTTCTGCTTTTTTTTCATTTATAACGAATGCCATATGATCACCTCCAATTGAAATTATACCTCAAAAATTGTAAAAAGTCCATATCTGTGGTACAAAATAACGGCAAAAATGCGAATTTATTGCGAAAAATGGTACAAAAAAAGTTCTGAAATGTTAGTTGTGATTTGGAACGAAAGATGATATTATTAACTTGCAGGGAAAAAAGGGGGTCCGTGCGAACTAACATCCACTAAAAATCGTATCGAGAAAAGAAAGGATCAGAAACAATGTTTACAGCGATTATAGCAGCAATAACGGCGACACAAGTGGTTACGGCATGTGAAGTGGTCGGCGCGGTGGCAGGAGCAGCGGCGGCAGTGGCAGGAGCAACGGCAACAGTTGTGTCGGCAGTGAAAAACAAAGAAGAAAATATGTGAATAAGGAAAGGAGATGAAAAACAATGATAACAGCAATAATTGCAGCAATAACGGCGACACAAGTGGTTACGGCATGTGAAGTGGTCGGCGCGGTGGCAGGAGCGGCGGTGGCAGTGGCAGGAGCAACGGAAACCGTTGTATCGGCAATCAAAGATAATAAATAATCACGGAGGACGAAACGATGCTAACATTACCAACAAAAAACATCGATTATTAATAGTAATATCGAAGATAACGATTGTTAACCTAACAAAAAAGAAAGGAAAAAGAACTATGACAAATACTTCAAACACAAATAAAAAAACATCAAAGGCATTAAGTCCGAGATATACCCACGGTCCTGTTGTAAAAACCGGTCCCACAGCAGGACAGAACCGAACTCGTAGAAAAGATGGCGGATGGCGTAGGAGCAGAAGCGATGCCGGTATGCCGAGGAAAAAACACTAAAATGAACGAAACATGGTTTTAAGGAGGATTATTATGACAGAACTTACGAAATTCATTCGCTCACAGGAACTCGAAGACCGGAGTGAATGATATGGCAGAGCAAAGACAAAAGGTTTATCTTGTCAGCCGTCCGTTCAGTTTTCTGTTCACGGAAAAAAGTGATAATGTCATTCTGACATCTGCTTTCGTCAGCTTCTGTACGGAAGACGGTATTTTTGCATCATTTGGTCACAAGCCGGAGCGTTCGTTCGATCTATCGCTTCTGGTCGACGCATGGAATGAAGAAAAAGAAGCGTCGGATACCATTTTCGGAATATCGAAAGGACAGTGGGACTATGGTGTCTGCGGGATCTTCGAGGAATCGATCTTGCCTTCTGTTATTCACGGAGAGTACGAGATACTGCCAATCTCCGAAGTGAAAGAAGGTCACGCGGAGCTATACATGTATGATGAAGCAGGAAATCTGAAAAAAGAGAGCGGAGAGATCGTCGGCGTTCATGCCGAAAGCCAGACACCGATATGGTTTACGCTCGATGAAGGCGAAGAACCGATCACATTCGGTATGTCGGGTGCCGTTGTCATACAAGACGAAAAGATCGCCGCTGTCGTATGCGGAGCGGACGAAAAAAAGTCAACACATTTGTACTGCTCATCAGCCGAGCAAATGATGACGATGATCGGCAAAGCAAAGGAGGTCTGGAAAAATGAAAAAGATCAATGAAATCGTCTCACTCATAATAAAGATCGCTATTCCGATACTGCTGTTCACTGCAACTTTGTGTGCATTTCTTCCGTTAATGTCGGCATACTGCGGCGGAGGCGGCGAATCGTTCACGCCGGTGTTGAGAGTGATAAATCTGGCTGAATTCAGCGCGTGGGGGACTGTAACCGTGCTGTCCCCAATCATCCTTGCGGCGATCTATTATGCTGAACTTGACAGAAATGCAAAAACACTCTCGCTGATCGGGATTTATATGTTTTCTTCCGTCACGTATGTCGAAGCCGTGAAGCAAGCGCATGAATGGCTCGATCAGGTATGCACGGGCTTTGTAGAAAAGTATCCGGCAATGATTTTGTATCCTCTCGTGATCTTTTGCGTGTCGGCACTGATGTATGCGGATGTGAGAAGAAAGGGGAGTATAAAATGAGCATTCGAACAATGATAAGACGGTGTTGTTATTGTAAGCACAAATACACTTATAACCCGTCAATCGGTAGGCTCGGTCTGATCTGTCCGCATTGCAGACGGGTACAACCGAGTCTTGTACCGGACAAACAAGAGACACTGCGAAGTAGGAAATAAATTCTTCGTTTTTATCCTTTGGTAGCAGAATGTTCATACATATGTTTATGCATATAGTCGACAGCCAAATCTCAAAAACGTTACACCATTACGCATTATTATAGCAGGGCAGTGAAAACAAAACCGGTCTGGCTCACTTTGAACCAGACCGGAAATGTCATGTTATGTTGTTTATACTTTTGTTTCCCCTCATTCTCAGTCAGTCATCACCTGCACCATCTCATCACCGCAGATGTTTCTGATTTTTATTCTCAGCGGCTTCTTTTCGGAGTAAATCTTGCCGTCCCAAAATTCTTTTGTCTTCTCTCCGTTTCGGATGACGTAACCGAGCTTGTCTATTTTTATCTCACTGTCGGAATGCCATTCGCCGCTGGCAGAAGTGCAGTCGAGCGACAGAAATTCGATCAGTTCAAGCCCGTCATCGCTGATCACGATCGGCTTGCCGCCTTTTTTGTCGTTGAATGCGTTCTTGTTGTTGAATTCGAGGATCTTATCGCTGACACGGTCGCTGGCGAATTTGTCTATCACCGTTTCGTATCCGCCGAACATGTCGCACTCGGCACTCTGAACGTGAAATTCCACATAGTCCTCTGCGATAACGCTGTCAAGCACCGCTTTCAGATCCCGCAGTTCGATTTCCACCATTGTGCTGTCGTCTTCGTCAATGAATTTGCGGATCTCTTCTTCGCTTGTGATGTCAACATAATAGACGATGACCTTTTTCACACTGCTGTCGAGATCGGGGATCGCCTGATGAATGATGCGGCTCATCAGAACTTTGTCAAGCAGTTTTGTATGGCTGTCCATGAGATTCGGCACATATACCGGCACGGTACCGAGCTTGCTGTCGGAGATCGCGCCCTCCCAGAACGAATCAAGCCCGTCTTCGTTTTTCAGTCCGGGTATCAGCGATTTTATCTTGTCCATTGTCTGCGCGGGGTTGCGGTAGAGCTGTACGCCGTCCTTGATTTCAAGCACGTCAAACTGTGCGCCGGCGGAAACAAGACGGTCGCGCGTCGTCTGAATGGAGTTGATACCGATATCGCAGTGGATGAAGCGGCGACCGAGCTTCGACGCAACGGCTGCTGTCACGCCACTTCCGCCGAAGAAGTCAGCGACGAGCATTCCCTCGTTTGAGGATGCTTTGATAATACGTTCGAGAAGAGCTTCGGGCTTTTGAGTGGCATAGTCAATCCTTTCATCAGCTTGAGAATTGATAGAAAATATATCTGTCCACAAAGTGTGAACTGCTTTTCCTTCCACCTCATCCAAATATCTTTTTACTCGCGGTTGACCATTCGCAGTAAATTCAATTCGTTTTTCTTTTATCATTTTATTAATGTTTTCTTGACTAAATCTCCACATCGCTCCTGCTGGCGGATATAGCAATTTCTCTCCAAAAAACATAGGTCGTCCAGCAGCACCGTGTGCAGGAGCAGTACAATCCGAAGTTCCATATTTTCTTCCGTTTTCGTCAACAAGATTGAAGCGTTTTTCAATATATTTTTCATCAAACGGTTGATATTGTTTGTTGAAACAATAGTATTCACTATTCTTCACATAGTAAAAAATACTTTCATGAACAGCACCAAATTTGTCGGCATCTGAATGGAAAGTAAATCTTTGCCAGATGATTTCATTTCTAAAATTGTCTTCACCGAAAATCTCATCCAACAAAATTTTAACATAATGCCCGATATGCCAGTCAAGATGCACATAGATCGACGCCGTTTCACTCATGACGCTCTTTATTGCCATGAGGTTTTCCCACATCCAGTTGAGATACTTTTCTTTCTCCCACACATCGCCGTACATTTTTTCTTCAAATGCTTTCAGCTCGTCGATGTCGAGTTCTTCCTCGGCTTTTGCAATGGCTTCGGCAACCTTCGGGTTACGGCGGATATATACCTTTTTCGCATAGTCCGCACCGCTTGCAAACGGCGGGTCTATGTAAACGAGGTCAACTGTGATGCCTTTTTCTTTGAGATACGCGCAGGCAGAAACACATTCGCCGCGGATAACCATATTACCGTCGGCATTTTCGCCCACGGTTTCTTCTTTTTCGACTTCATAAAGCGGCATTCCGCGTTCAAGGATCATGGAGGTTTCGTCCGCACCCTTGTATTTCAGTATGCGGTTGAAATTCTGTAATACTGCTTGTCCTTCGATCGGTTCGGGGATAAAAGGTATGTATTTAATCGGCATTGTTATTGTCCTCCTTGTCGGTTTTCCCAAACAAATAATCTTTTAATTGATCTAATTTTGATGATACTTCAATTACTAAGTTGACACAATCATTATCAACACATTTCCATATATAGTTATCCAGTTCGTCTCGACTTTTTTCTTCAAGTATAAAAAGTTGGAGAAATCTGTTATCATCAACAATACGTAAGTATATGCACGCCATTATTTTTATTATATCAGAAGTTAATTTACTTTTTTTAGATTTTTTCAGAAAAAAGCTTATTTGTCTGTAGGGAAGATATATTTCATTATTGTAAGTGTCAATACTATTTGCAAAGTTTTTTTGTAAATCATAAACATCAATTTTGTTACCAAGTTTTGAGTTAAATGTTAGCGATACTAAAAAATGATGACAACCGGAGTAAAAATCGTATATTGTTTTCTTGCGTTCTTCAAAATAAGTAATAAGTGAAATAAAAGAAGCGAGTAAGGAGCTTGAAAAAATACCGATAAAAATGCTATTTATGAAAGAATAATAATTATCTTGTTGTGCAAAATGAAATGCCACAATTAGTGATAGTATAGAAATCAAAAAACACAGAAATGTTATCCTCTTTTGGATTTTCATCCATTATTCCTCCTCAAAAAACTCACATATTTTCTTGTGTGTCGTAATCAGTCTGTCGCTCTCCGGGAGAGTGTCTTCAAGATACAGGTAGTCGAATCTGTCGTAGCCGAATTTCAGATTATTCTGCTTTGTAAATTCTGTTTCCATAAAGCTCTTTTTCGCCTTGAAAACCGGATCGTTCGCGTAAATCTTACCTTTCGTTTCAACGATAATGATTTTGTGAATTATGCCGTCCTTGCGCTTCAGTATCAGAAAGTCGGGCGTGTACATCCCGATATACTGCCACTTGCCGCCTTTTGACTGATAGCATTTTATCTTGAACTCGGTCATTGTGTCATCGCCGTTGTAGTAGACTTCGAGGCCGAGTTTTTCTATATCGTCAAATGAGAGTACTTCACTGAGAAACGTCTGCTCGAATCCGCTGTCTGTGTGATACGGCAGATAGTGGAAAGAACGGTCTTTGTTTTTGTTGGATGAGTTCTGTGCCCGAAGTGATGCCGCCATGTCCTTGTTTCCGCTCTCTTCGAGGAAACGTATTGTCTGCTCAAGCATCGGATCGGGTTTCAGCTCGCCACGGTCGTCCTTTATGATGTTTTCGACGGCTTTCTGATTCGGATAGAAGTCATCAGGCTTGTCTGTGTATATCTCCGGTGAAAAGTTTGCAATTTTGAGTAGATTTGCTTCTTCCGGAATCAGCTCTTCCGCAGTGTTGAAGTCGGTTTTGTCATAAAACGCTTTGCGGATGTTACTGTCGACAGCACAACGGTTGAATTTTGAGCTAAAATAACGTATCCCGTCTTTTTCATAGGTGATCGTATCGAAAACGGGTTTGAGCTTGTCGGAGTATTTCATAAGCTCGGTGACTGTAGGTGAGCCGAAACCTCCGTTTGATATGCCGTAAACCCACGACAGAAATGTGGCAGGGGTTGTGCCGTATTCGCCGTCGTCTACGGTGACAGTCGTTTTGCTCTCGTCCATTGACAGATCGGTTGTTTTGATAATATGTCCGGCAATGCGGGCGTCATCTGCCGATTTTACTATATCTTCATCAGGATTTGCTTCTTCGGTGACAAGAGTATTGTAGTTGATTTTAAGCTGATAAAAGTTGACTTTCGGCAGGTGCAGATATGCTGTTCTGTCGTAACGGCGAAGCATAGTTTTCTGATTGTCGGCGGACATGATCTCTTTGATCGAAGTGTGATGTTGTTCGTCGAGCTGTTTATCAAGCTGTTTTGCATTGCTTTCGTTGAGATAAATGAGTGCGGTTTCCGGTGCGCCTTTTTTCACCTGTCTCAGACAGCGGCACGAGGTTTGAAGTACCATATTCGTTGGGCAGTCTCCCTCTTGGGAAAGAATGATACCCGTAAGACTGCGACAGTCCCAGCCCTCTTTGCCGATCTGAACGAGCAGGACGATCCTGATTCTTGAAATAGGCTGATCGAGTATGTCAAACTGCATCTGACTGTCAGCCTGCATTGTATAATTTTTGTTACCTCTGTGGAATTTGAGGATAACGTCAGGCGAGAGTCCGTATTCCGTGACGATTCGGGAAACTATGGGATAAACGACCTCTTCGAGCTTCTCGATCGTACAGCAGTATATTCCGAGCTTTGCGGTCAGTCCGCCGTCGTATACGGTGTCTTTATATGTATCAAGAAATTCGCGCACGCCTTTTTCGATGATCAGACTGCTGTCTGCGATTTCAGCGATTTTTATGACCGGACGTTTTAAGAAGTTTCCGATGCCTTTTATGAGAGGGTAATAGTACACGATATTTGTGATCTCGGCAGAAGCAACTGAGAGAGATGAATCAACTCTGAATTTTTCTGCTTTTTCGAGATAAGGTGTGCCGGAAAAACCGATGACCGAATTGACGGCTCTGTTTTCCGCCCACTTGTTGACAACGGCACGCAGTTTGATTTCATCGCTGACGGCATGATGTACCTCGTCAATGAAAATAGACAGCGACGGCAGTTTGCCGATCAGATTTCGAAGTTCGTTTGCCTGACGGTCTTTATCGTCGCTGCTTGCTTCGTCGAGGTCCAAGCTGATTTGTCCGTCTTTTTCGTTAATGCGGTCGAGGATGACTTTTTCGGCGTTTGTAACTGCAACTAGTCCGAACAGTTCGGAAAGCGGCTGATGATTTGCGATTTTCTGAACATTCGGATTTTTCGTCTTGTTTGATTTGCTTGCAGTTTTTGCCTGGTCGAGAACTTCAAATATTATTCTTCGTTTCAGGTCACTTGCCGTAGGTTCGGGCAAGATCCATGCAGGGTCAAATTTCTGAATGGTCCGGAGACTCGGTATAACAGAAGATTTGAGTCCGGACGGAGCAAAAACTATAAAATTATGTGCGAATGCAGGGTTGTTCGGCTCATTCATGGCAAAATACAGATCAAGATAAATGAAAGCCGCCATCAGATATGTTTTTCCGGCTCCCATCGGCAAACTGAAAAGATAGTCGGTATATGTTACTCCGTAAAATGCGTCGTCAAAGAATTTTCGATAATCAATACTTTCAGGAGATTTTTTGATAGCTTTTTCGAGTTTTTCTGATACCTGTTCACCTCTGTCATTTTTCAGACAGGCATACTCATAAAGAGCCGCTGCTGCCGGAGTACTTTTCAAATACTCTCTGACGTTATTTGATATTTCAATGCTGTCGGGATCAATATTGTTTAAATTACCGCTTCTGAACAATGCGGAGAGAGATTTGTTTTCACAGGCGATTTTCAGGAAAAGATATGTTTTTATCGCATCAATCTGTGCATCGCGCATTTGACCGACTGATTCAATGTATTCTATTATATCTGAAACGGTACACTTATTTGATTGATACCATCTGTCTCGGGCTGACTCGACCATTTTATAAAACATAAATACTCTCCTGTGTCCGGTTGTGAAGTGGTGAGATGATTTTACAACAAATTAAACTCCCACATAATAATTATACTATGTTTTATGTGGATTTTCAAGCATTTGGAACAGAATATGACAATGACCGATAAGGTTAGTGAAAAAACGAACGGATATTTCTTTTTATAAGCTTTTATATGTAATTATTAAAATATCCGCTCGTATGTCTGAAAAGGATAAAAATATTATTGACATTTCTGATTTTTTGTATATAATATAAATATACCAAATCATCCGCTTGTGTTGTTTGATTGATAAAAAGTAAGAGGAACATAGTAATGCGTGATATCGAAAGAATAAAGCAAATCTTTCAAAAAAACAATGGAATGATGAGAACCGGTCAACTGACGAAAGCGAAAATCTATTATGCCGATATAGCGTACTTGCTCGAAAAAGGTTATATCGAAAAAGTGCGTACCGGTTACTATCAGTGGGTTGATAATGAAAATTTCAGTGAAGTCGTAACATTTACACGTTTGTTTCCGGACGGAATTCTTTGCATGAATACCGCCCTTCGACACTACGGATACAGCGATCGCACGCCGGCAGAATGGCATATTGCCGTCAGCAAACATTCAAATAAGACACGCTTCAATATTGATTATCCGTTTGTAAAACCGTATTATGTTGCGCCGGATATCCTTGAACTCGGAGTATGTAAAAGTACAATAGACGGAATATCAGTTCGGATGTATGATAAAGAGCGGGTTATTTGCGATTGCCTTCGTTATCGAAACAAAATGGATAAAGAAATATTCAATAAAGCAATTCAAAATTATGTGAGCGACACATCGAAAAATATTCCGAAGCTCATGGAATATGCGACAAAACTTCGATGTGCTTCTCTTGCAAAAAACTTGATAGGAGTGTGGTTGTAATGCCGGATGTTGCAGCTTCTGTACTTGCCAGACTGAAAAATAAGGCAAAAGAAAAAGGAATCAGTTATCAGCAATGCCTCCAGCTTTTCTTTCAGGAAGAATTTCTCAGAAAACTATCTGCTTCAAGGTATAGAGATAATTTTGTTTTGAAAGGCGGACTGTTCATTTATTCACTGACGAATTTTGAAAGTCGTGCGACGGTCGACGTGGACTTTCTGATTCGCGGTATTTCAAACGATATGAGGCTAATGGATGAGATCATCGCTGAAATACTGTCGGTCAAAACCGGCAATGACTTTATAACTTTTGAAGCAAAACCGACCGAATCCATTGCAGAGCACCGCAAGTATCATGGAGTCAGTACGCAGATAACGGGACATATCAAGAATATCCGAGTCCCGTTTAATGTTGATGTAGGCGTCGGTGATGTAATAGTCCCTTCCGCAGAATCAAGAACGATCAAAACTCAGCTTGACGATTTCCCATCTCCCAAGGTAATGACCTATTCTTTGGAAAGCACGATCGCAGAGAAATTTGATGCTATCCTGCAACGTTTTGAACTTACAGGTCGAATGAAAGACTTTTATGATATCTATTATCTTTCGCAGACTTTTGATTTTGAAGGGCAAAAACTGTTGACGGCAATTAAAGAAACGCTCAGTACGAGAGGGACTGAGTTCAATGCAAACAGTTTTGAACGGGTTAAGGATCTTGTGAATTACGAAGATATGCAGACAAAGTGGAGATATTTTCTGAAAACGCTACACAATCCAAGCATCCCGTTCTCACAGGTTATGGACGCAATTGTAAAATTTCTTGAGCCGGTATGGAATGGAATACTGAATGAAACTGAATTCGACAAAAAGTGGGATTTAATGACTGGTGCTTGGAAATAATACGGAAATGTGTTTGAATGATAAGTCATGAAAGGAATTGATGAAATGGATATGATTCTCGACCTACTGAAAGAAAAATTAACACCAATTCAGTGATTCTGTTTCTCCCCACTTGACATCTTCCCGCATCCATTGTATAATGTTCATACAGACGAAAATCCTGTCGGTTCAAAGTGAAATCCGGTGTAAAAGTCGGTGCAAACGGGTGAAAAATATGTACCAAACGACACTCCGTTTTCCATTTTTCTGACAGTGCCTTGTACATAGTTTCTACTGAACGATATCCCGAAAACGCCGTAAAATAAAGGATTTCAGCCGAAAATAAACAAAAATATTCTTACGAAAAACGTAGAAAAACTGGAAATTATTACCAGTTGGGGTGGTAGAGGCCGCAAGTTCAAGTCTTGTCACTCAGAGCGAAAATCGGGCAAAGAAAAATTGTCCGATTTTTCTTTATTCATCGCGGTTTTGGGGATACGGGTACCTTCTTTCGGAGGTGCCCGTTTTCTATGTTTTCGGGGAGGAGTGTAGAGGTCGGTACAAGTTTTGGTACAAGTGTTTTTCTCGTCCTACACTCCGGGCGTATGGTTCTGCGGCGTCTACTCGCATGAGAATGAACCGCAGGCGTCCTTAATCGGTACAAATAAATAAAGAAAGGAAGCCCGAAAATGGCAAGTATCACCGAAAACAAAAACGGAACATTCAAGTTCCGCGTACTCTGCAAGAACGAACCGACAGGCAAGTATATCTCAAAATCCATGACCTACAAGCCGTCGTCTCCGAACCTCTCATACGGTCAGCTCACAAAGGAGGTCGAAGCTGCCGCCGAGAAGTTTGAAGAACAGGTCAGAGAATCCTCCGAGCACGCGCTTGAAAACATTTCATTCAAGGCGTTCAGCGATAAGTACCTCAAAATCAAGAAAAACTCACTCTCCCCGTCTACTTACGCATTTTACGAAAAAGTGATCCGCGAACAGCTCATTCCGATGTTCGGAACGATGAAGCTCCGCGAGATACGGACGTATCACGTTCAGAAGTACATCACGTTCCTCTCAACCGAAAAGGACCGCGAGGACGGAAAGAAAGGACACATCGGCGGCGCGACTGTCAAGCGATATACATCGGTTTTCCGTTCGATGCTGACGCTTGCGTACCGAATGGAGTATATCGACTGCGACGTTGGCGTGTCCCGTCGGCTCGAATTTCCGAAAGAAAATCACGTTGAAGTAGAGGTTTTCACGCAGGAAGAAGTCAACGAAATCCTGAAAGCACTTGAAGACGAGCCGATCCGCCTCCGTGCGATAATCGAGACGGCACTGTTCACCGGATGCCGACGCGGTGAGATCGTCGGACTGAAATGGTCGGATATAGACCTATTGAACCGTAAGGTCACGGTACGGCGAAGCATCTACAAGCCGCACGGCGAAAAGGCAATGGAAAAAGCTCCGAAATCCCGCAGCAGTTACCGCACGATCAGTATTCCGGAGCATCTCTGCCGTATCCTTGTTGAATACAAGAAGTGGCAGGACAGGCATATTCTTTTAATGGAGGACGAGTGGCAGAATCTCGGCTACGTCTTCACCGAAGAGGACGGGCACGTCATGAATCCGCACACGCCGACAAAGCAGTTTGACAAGTTTTTGAAGCGGCACAGCTTCCGCCACCTGAAATTCCACGGACTCAGGCACACGTCGGCAACGCTTCTATTATCGCAGGGGTGTGACATCAAGACCGTCTCCGCACGACTCGGACACGCCGATATAGAGACGACGAACATTTACGTTCACGCGCTTGAAGAAATGGATCGCGGCGCGGCTGACACATTTGATATATTTTACAGAAACAGAGGAGAAAACCAATGAAAAACGAGCTTACATACACCGAAAAAGACGGACTGCTTTATCCGGAAATCGAGATGCCGGCGCAGAAGAAACAGCACATCGGGAAGTACGGAGACCTGCACCGACTGTATCTGAAAGAGCACAGAACGGGTACATACAGCGAACTGCTTATCTCCGGCACGCTGAACGATTATCTGAAAGAGATCGACGACAAAGCGCATGAATATGTCAGGACGGTGACGGCTGAACTGGCGGAGCGGCGTGGGATAAATGAGGAAATGAAAGAAATCGACGCTCTTCTGTGGGCGCAGGAGATGAACAACTGCAAAGCCGACGCGGAGGAGATCGTGATGAGGGAGATCGTGTACAGATGAATATACTTGATGAGCTTTGGTACGGCAATATCGAGCCCTCGGAAACGATCGTTGAGGGAAACCGATATTACAAAAAACTGCTTTCGCTTATGGGAAAAAACCGCGAAGAATTATGCCATGATTTGACCGAGACACAGACAGAATCGCTCGAAAAATACGACGACAACATCCGCGAGATGAGCAGTATCTCCGAAAAAGAGGCGTTTGCATACGGCTTCCGACTCGATATGCGTCTTGCAGTGGAATCGCTGTTTGAGCGAAAAGAGGAAGAAACATAAAAAAGCGAACTCACCGTGCTGGCAGAAAGAACCGGCACGGTGAGTTGAATATTTTTTGTCAATTAGGTTGACAATATCCTAAAATTCATATATAATATTAGTGATGATAGGGGTTCCGTTTGAAAATACAGCAAACATTAATCGTATGTTTGTCTATTTCAAACTCCATTTGTGCCTTTTGCCGCCAACGGCGTCAAATTCAAAGAACCGGCACAAATGCAAAGAAAGGTATGGGTTTAATTATGAATATAAACACAAATCAGATCGTTTCAATTTCGGAAGCGAATCAGAATTTTTCAAGAGTCGCGCGGGAAGCCGATCGCCTTGGGTCTGTCATTATTTTCAAAAACAATAAGCCGAAATACCGTCTTGTAGATTTGGAACAGGAAGATGAAATCGAAATGACGGACGACGAAAAGATCGATTTTGTCGCGGCTCGTATACTGAAAAAATACCGCAAGGCATTCGAGGAGCTGGCGAAATGATCAAATTCAGTAAAGAAAAAGTCTTGCTTCTGCACCAGATCATTTCTGAGGCAACGGGAGGAGACCCGAACATCAGAGATATCAATCTCCTTGACAGTGCACTCGAAAATGCGTTTCAGACATTTGACGGAATAGAGCTGTACCCGACAAAACAGGAGAAAGCAGCCCGCATAGGTTATTCTTTGATTTCCAATCACGCTTTTGTTGACGGAAACAAACGTATAGGGATGTATGTGTTGCTGACATTTCTCGAAACAAACGGGATCAGAATTAATCCGACAAACGATGAGGTGGCTCGTGTGGGGCTTGCAGTGGCATTCGGCGAAATGAAATATGAAGAGCTTCTCGAATGGATATATGATAACGAATAACAGAAAACCGTATGGTATTCCCATACGGTTTTTGTCATCTCACACGCCTGATGAGCGGCGGTTTTGCGTGCTCGGCGCGGATTCGCTCGATCTGATCGTCTGCGGTGTTGCGATAGCGTAGCCCGTCCTGCTTCTTCTCTCTGATACAGCCGAAAAGCCGTGAGGAATACGGGCTTTCAAAGCTTTGCAGTGCGATATACCGTCGGTTGCCGATCTCTATCGTGCGAAGTGTATCACTTCGGATAAACGCTCGGATGTGCCGCTCGTTCAGTCCCGTGCCGGCGTCGTGAAGTTCTTTTGCTCCCTGCGCGACGGTGCGTATCTTCGGAAAAGTCCGCAGTCCGGGGAGGAAAAGCAGACGTGTCAGCTCTCCTATCACCGTGCCGAAGTCGTACACTTTTCTGTTCCCGTGGTAGTCGAATGGC
>JAZUKF010000227.1:0-3163 GCA_045643165.1 Acutalibacteraceae bacterium
GGACAACTTTGAATAATAACAAAACGAATTATTCTCAAAAATCTATAACAAGCCCATATTGGTATGTTAAGTCTACATACAAGGTTTCGTCTTGTTATTGATCGAGTGAAAAAAACTTTATAAATCTTAGTGTTTCTTGAATAATACCATTTAACCTTTTTCATTATAGTTTAATATAGCTTTAATATTTGAAATAATTATTCATTTAAAAAGCTTGACCGGATAACGATTTCGTGTTATCCGGTCTTTTATATTGATTTTCGCTTTTTGCTATTACTTTTCACTGTACTTGTTATGTAAAATGTCAACAAAAATTTTTCAAAAAGAAAAATAGATTTTTTATAATAAAAAAATTGACAAATAACCGCAAAAAAGTATATAATTTTATTTATATTACTGATTTTTTAAGGAGAACAAAAAATTGAAAACGATCAACACAGGAGAAAAAAATAAAATAACACGGTGCGATTTATTTTTTATTTTCGCTTTGCTTTCAGGAATTATAATTCTTATAATACGTGCTCCCTACGGTATCGGCTTAACCGATGAAAGTTTTTATCTTACAATTCCGTACAGAGTTCTGAACGGCGGTGCATTACTTTCGGATGAATGGCATATTTCACAACTGTCATCCGTATTTCTTGTTTTACCCGTTAAAATTTATCTTGCAATAAAAGGCTCAACCGAAGGTATTATATTATTTATGAGGTATTTATATATACTTGTTCAGAGCAGTTGTTCAACATATATCTATGTAAAACTGAGAAAATACGGCATTCCTTCCCTGTTCGGTGCGTTGATTTTTTTCCTTTACATACCTCTTTCGATTATGTCATTAAGTTATAATACTCTCAATATGATTGCGGTTGCCGATATTGCGGTTAATATCGTTGACTTTGAAAACCTCAAAACGGGAAACAAAATCGTTGTGGGATTACTTTTCGTTATGGCGGTGCTTTGCAACCCGGTTTGGCTCATCCCCTTCCTCGCATATAACATCGCCGTACTTGTTAAAAACATCGGTAAAAACAAAGAGGAAAGCAACTCGCCGTTTTCCGTAAAATCGTGGTTCATTTTAATTTCCGTATGTCTTGCCATGTTCATTGTGTTCTGCATAACGCTGTTGTCAAATGCTTCTTTACGGGATATTATGCTTAATGTCAAATATATTTTTAACGATCCGGAATATACTTTCAATTTAAAAAGTCAAAATATAATTATGCCTTCATCGACCATACGTGATTTTGTAAAAACGGTGGGAGTGCCTATGCTCCTTCTGTGTGTTTCAATAATCATTTCTCTTTTGGACAGAAACAGAATAAAACACAGAAAAATTCATTTAACCGTTTCTTCTTTACTGTCCGTTGTAATGCTTATCTGGTCCCATATCCCCGTAAAAGATATTGTCGAAATGAATACTTTTACCGACTTTTTCTGTATTTATCGTAGATATCTTTGCATTATTCCCATCGCTCTGTTCGGATTATCCTGTTATATTTTAAGCGAGAAAAAGGATAAAAAAGTGTTTACCCGAATATGGCTTTTAGGAGTGATAATGACCTTCTGTATTGACATTTCCTCGGATATTGCACCCATAACATCCGTTGCGGGACTTACCGTTTCCGCATTGGCAAGTGTTATATTTATTTTCAATCTTATGAAAGAAATGAAAAACGAAACGGAAATAAAACTTAACCGTGTAATATCAATTCTGATGGTTGCCGTTATTTCTTTTCAGATCCTTTCTCAAATATTTTTCTGTGCTTCGATCTATAATTCCATTGATGAAAAAATTCTCGTTGAAACAAACGAAACTCTGGATGTCAGAATTCCTAAAGGACCTTACAAAGGAGTTTTAACAACAAAATCTTTCGGACACTTTTACACAGACGCTTTAAATGACCTTGACATAATAAAAAAAGAATGTAAAAATTCCGTCCTTGTTGCGGATAATTATTCCTGGATGTATTTGTATCTTGAAAAAGATATCGGCACATATTCAACATGGCTTATCTCCGCAAAATGGTTTACATACAGATACAGAAGCAGATTAAAGGATTACTATGCTATGCAGGAAAACAATTTCCCCGATTATGCTTATGTCCCCTATTTAGGCTCCGAAAAATTAAAATACAACCGTACAAGTGCCATAGCCATCGCAACTGACATTACAAACAGTTTCGGCGGTAAAATCACGGAAGGAAAAGAAGGATATATTATCCGTATAAAATAAGACTTGACAGTTTATAATTAAGATGATAGAATAAAGAAAATATGTTAAAACTATGACGAAGAAGGCTGTTTTCTGCGTACTTTTTCCAGAGAGTGTTCCCACCTGCTGAAACGGAACATATTAAGTCTGATTACAGTTACCCCTTCCGAGTGCTGCCGAAAGCTTTGATTAAGGTTAGCCGTCTGACTGCGTTAAGGTCCTTAAAGTCGGTCTGTTTTTACAGGCAATTCGGGTGGAACCGTGGGTAATTCATACTCATCCCTTTTTTCGGGATGGGTATTTTTTTATTTTATAAATTATTTCAAAAGGAGTTTTTAATATGATCAACGTAAAATTAAGAGATGAAACACGTCAGTTTGAAGAAGGATGCAGCGTTATTGATGTTGCCAAAAGTCTTGGTGCAGGTCTTTATAAAAATGCCTGCCTTTGCAAAATCAACGGAGAAGTTAAGGATCTTCGTACTGTATTGACGGAAGATTGTCAAGTTGAAATTCTCATGTTTGACGACGAGGACGGCAGGAAAGCCTTTAACCATACCGCTTCCCACATTCTTGCGCAGGCGGTTAAACGTCTTTATCCCGCAACAAAACTTACAATAGGTCCTTCCATTGACAACGGTTTTTATTATGACTTTGACAGCGAAATCACTTTCACACCGGAAATTCTCGAAAAACTTGAAGGTGAAATGAAAAAAATAGTTAAAGAAAATCTTTTCCTCGAAAAATTTGAACTTCCCGTTGATGAAGCCATTGCTTTGATGAAAGAAAGAAATGAAGACTATAAAATCGAACTTATCAACGAGCATGCGGACAAGGGTGAAAATATTTCTTTCTACAAGCAGGGTGAATTTACCGAACTTTGTGCAGGACCTCATGTACCCGACACAGGCAGAATAAAAGCCTTTAAACTTACAGCCTGTACAGGTGCTTA
>JAZUKF010000228.1:0-4711 GCA_045643165.1 Acutalibacteraceae bacterium
TGAAAGAATTAAAAATGAAAAGGATTGGCTTTTTGAACAGAAAACGGAAAATCTTGAAATCAAATCCTTTGACGGTCTCACTTTAAAGGGAACATTCTATCCCGCAGAAGAGCCTACAAATAAAACGGTTCTCGCTATCCACGGTTATAAGACTTGCGGAATAAATGAGTTTTGCTGTTATGTAAGGTTTTATCATAATCAGGGCTATAATGTTCTCCTTCCCGATGACAGAGCCCACGGTCAGAGCGACGGTAATTATATCACCTTCGGCTGGCTTGACCGACTTGACTGTATTGAATGGGCAAAATATCTTGTAAAAAGATTTGGTGAAGATGCTTCAATTCTTCTTCACGGTATTTCAATGGGTTCCGCAACGGTAATGTCCGCAAACGGTGAAAATTCTTTGCCGAAACAGGTTAAAGGCGTTGTTGCGGACTGCGGTTTCGCTTCCGCATGGGATGAGTTTGTGTACGAACTTAAACACGATTATCATCTTCCCGTTTTCCCGGTTCTCTACTGTGCCGATATTTTCTGTAAACTTATTCTTAAATTCGGTTTTAAAGAGGACAGTGCGAAAAATCAACTTAAAAATGCACAGACTCCCGTACTTTTCATTCACGGCGATAAGGACGATTTTGTTCCTACGGAAATGGTTTATATGGTTTCCGAAAGCTGTAAATCAGAACATTCCGTACATATTTTTGAGGGTGCAAAGCATGCAATGAGTTATTTTATCGACACGGAAAGATACGAAAATCTTGTTAAAGAATTTGCTGAAAAGGTTGGTTTCTGATGAATATGAAGAAAAACGGATTTTTTAAAGCGATAAGTGTTTTATTATCGGTTTTGATTATTTTCTCCTGCTTCACCGTTTCGTTCAGTGCGTTTGAAAGGAAAAAATATCCTGTTGTGTTTGTTGACGGAATGGATTCTACTCCCATTTACAAATACTATCCCGACGGTTCTTCAAAGATGATAACCGATATATCAAAAGATGACATAAATAAATGTTTGAAAGATGTTAAGAAGTACTGCCTTGACAATGCTTTTTCCTTTAAACCGAAAGAAACTCTTTTCGGTGAGGTTGCCGGTGTTATTGTGGATTCTCTTTTTGACGGTTTTGCCTGTGATAAGGACGGAAATCCATATCCCTATTCCGGAATAAAATGGAGTTATGAAGTGCTGGAATTCAATCCCACGTTAAATGCCTATGAGTTTAATTACGATTGGAGAATTTCACCATTTGAGGTTGCAAGACAGCTTCATGAATATATCCGACTTGTAAAGGAAAAGGAAGGTACCGATAAAATAAATATCCGTTGTTTCAGCATGGGCGGAGCAATTACCATGACATATATCGCCACATACGGATATGATGAAATTGCGGGATTGTTCTTTGATTCCACCGCTACATTCGGTGCCGGAATTGCGGGAAAACTTGTGTCAAAGCAGATTGCATTTGATTCCTATTCCGTTGTCCGCTACGTTGCATCCTTTATACCCACTCTTGTTGAAAAAGATATATCAGACCTTATCAATGAAGCGGTACAGATTTTGTATAAAACAGGACTGCTTGATATGACGGTCAAAGGTGTGGAAAAATTTGTTGATACATATATTGATGAAGTTTATTACTGCTTCTTAGGTGAACTTGTGGGACAACTTCCCGGTGTATGGGCACTTGTTCCAAATGAATATTACGCTTTGGGTAAACGTGCGATTTTAAATACAACGAAAAATGCAAAACTTATTGAGGTTTGCGATAAATATCAGAATGAAGTTCAACTTAAAGCAAAGGATATTCTTAAATCCGCCGATGAAGCGGGAATAAGAATAGGTGTGCTTTCAAAATACAATATTCAGGTAGCACCCTGCGTAAGCGATTTGAAAGTTCAGAGTGATAACACCATTGATACCGTTTACACTTCATTCGGTGCAACCTGTTCCGAGAGAGACAGTCAACTTCCCGTTGGCTATGTTCAGGCGAAGTTTAAAGAGGAAAATTACATTTCTCCCGACAGAACTATTGATGCTTCAACGTGTCTTTTCCCTGACAGAACATGGTTCGTAAGAGATAAAAACCATGATGAAAAATATGACAGACTCTATGTGGATCTTTCTGAATTTGTGTTTAATAATGATGAAAAGGTAACGGTAAAAACTTCCTCATCTTTCCCGCAGTTCTTTACAAAGAATTCATCAACAGGGGAGATAGAAATTCTCAGGGACACATCTTCACCTAAGTTCACTGTGCCGGGTTTGTTTGAACTGATAATCAGTTTGATTATAACTCTCTACAATATTATTACTAAACGGTAGATGTTTTTCAGGGGGTAAATATGAAAAAAATAATGTCTGTTTTATTGACGGTGATTATGGTTTTCTCCGTAACTATTCCCGCATTTTCCAAAGAAGTTGAAAGCCGTCTTTATAATATTTACGGCGACGGAATGCTTTTTGAGCAAAACGAGCCCGCAACATTTACAGGTGTTTGCCAAAGCGGAGCAACAATTTATATCGAACTTGTTAACAGTGAAGGTAAAACCGTTGCGGATGCAAAAACGATCGCATCGAAAAGCGGAACTTTCAGTGCATCTTTCACCGCTCCCGAAGGCGGTTATACGGAATATGCCGTAAAATGTTATGAAAATAATGTGCTTTTTCAAACGCTTAACGATGTTGTTTTCGGAGAACTGTGGCTTTCTTCGGGACAGTCGAATATGGAGTATCCTCTTGCTTCCGATGATGAGGGTGCAAAAAACTGTGAAAAACAAGTTAAACTCAATAAATGGCTGAGAGTTTTTATGGGTTCCGGTGTAACAAAATACAAAGGATCAACGGAACTTGTTCCTAATGAATATCAGAAGGAAATTGAGGACTGTTACTGGGTAAAAGGTGATAACGCAAATGTTTATAACATGAGTGCCGTTGCATATTATTTTGCCGATCATCTGATAAAAAAACTCGATATGCCCGTCGGTATTTTGAATTCATCTTTGGGCGGTTCCGCCATTGCTTCATGGATTCCCCGTGAAGCCATTGAAGGTGATAAAGCAGTATTGAATGACTTTATCAGTAACGGTACGTACATTTCTTCTGAGGATTGGTATAAAGAAACGAGAAATCAGGGGTTTGATATGGGCGGTGATTTTAATTTAAAGATCGCACCTCTTAAACCTTTTAAAATTTCCGGTATGATTTGGTATCAGGGCGAAACAGATATCAGCCCTGCAATGAATAACAACCGTTATATAAGATATTTCGACCTTATGCAGAGATATTATACGGAGTATTTCGGATATGGGAAAGGAATGCTTCCCATCATTTTCTCCTCTCTGGCTTCCTATATATATAAGGGCGGACCGGAAAATACATTGGACGTTCCGGATAAGAATATTGAATTTACCGAAATTCAGCAGGCGAGACCGGAATCAAGAGCATTGGTTTCGATATACGATGTTCCCGGAACGTATGTCCGTGATTTAGGTGCAATTCATCCGTCTGTAAAAAGACCTGTCGGTGAAAGAATGGGAATTTCCGCCATGGGTATGGTTTACGGCAAGGATGATGCCTATACCACCGCCACGGTGAAGGAAACGGAAATCAAGGAAGGTGCAATTTACGTTACTTTCCGCAATGTGGGACAGGGACTTGTTGCGAAAGGTGAACTCAACTGTTTTTCAATATGCGGAATTGACGGAATATATCTTGATGCAAAGGCTGAAATCGTGTCAAAAGATACGGTAAAAATTTATAACAGTAAAATTAAAGAGCCTAAATCCGCAACATACGCTTACTATATTTCAAATTATGATGCAAATCTTTATGCAAAAAATGATGCCGGGGACTTAATTCCCGTTTCGGTTTTCATAACGGATGATTCCGTAAGCAGATATTATTATAAAAATTCAACATGGTTACACTGTGAAACAAACTCCTCATGGAGAGTTGTTTCCTCATGGGATATGTGCGGAAATTATGATACATGGGAAGCAAAAAATGCAGATGTTGACATTGATGAATTTTCCGCTTCGGAAGGCAAAAACGGACTTCATGTTCTTTCAAATAGAGGACTTTTCGGTAAGAAGTATTACGTAATGCCTAAAACAAATTTCCACAGGTTTTATCAGGATTATTTTATTTCCGATTCGGAAAGCAATCTTACACATTACGGAAAAATCACATTCAGTCTTCGCAATAACAGTAAAAATCCCGTAACACTTTCCTCTTTCAGGATTTATATTGATCCCGTAATCTGGTATAATGCCTGTATTGACGGCAAGACGGACAGTTCTTTCACTATCCCTGCCGACGGAAAGTGGCATGAGATAACCTTTGACCTAAATAAACTTAAACTTATGGATAATAATACCGGTGCGTATTATACAAATGATAAACTTGGAATGATCAAGTATATCAAATTGTATTTTGAAAACAGTAATTATAACGGTGCAGATATCAGCATTGATGAGTTTTCTTTCACTCCGGAAACGGGAAAGTCCGAAATTCAGTATGATAAAGAAAATTTGATTGTTGCAAAAATATTTGAAATTTGCTGTTCCCTGTTTGATAAGGTTTATTATCTGATTTACGATATTTAATAAAGATTTATGAAAGCGGTTGCCTGTGTTACGCAGACAACCGCTTTTTTAAATAGACAATAGATAAACAGATGATAGGCATATAGATAAATGTAGGGAACGGTCTTGAC